>DAHXGO010000100.1:0-2470 GCA_027332905.1 Microcaldota archaeon
TTTCGCCTTTCCTCAATTCTAAAAAATAGTCAAGGCGATTCTGTTCCGCGTATATGGCCCGTGAAAACGTATCGTAATCTATCTTAAGCAATGAGGCTATCTCATCATTCACCCTTTCGGGCTGCGTCTGCAGGTACTTTCCATTTTTCTCTATCAGCGCTTCGCTGCCTTTACCCTTTTTAAGGGTCCTTTTTATGACGTATATGTCATTGCCTATGTCGAATGCAAGTTCAACCTCGGCCCTGTCTTCGACTGTCGGTCTGTTAGTCGGTATGTCTTCTATCTTGACCCTAGACTGCTTCAATGCCGGGAATGTGCCGAAAAAGGCGAATGATATTGCGTCCATTACCGAACTCTTCCCAGCGCCCATGACTCCCAATAAGACATTGACTCCCTGCTGAAATCCGAGCCGCGTGTCCTTGTGGGTCTTCCAGTTCCTGAGTTCTATGGAACGTATCATTTCTTCGCCGCTGCGCTAAACGCACAATTTATATTGCAAATTTAAGTATAAATCATTAACCTTGAAAAGGAAAAGAAAAGGAGGTCAGAGCAGGCTTTCTTCGGAAACCTCTACCTCGCTTACTCCGTCTATTTTTTTCAGCTTGCCCTCCATGTCCTGCATGTTCGGATCGCTGTCATTGAATTTGAAGAAGACCTTTAGCACCTTTATCCCGAAGGCTATGTCCTCGAATTCTATGCTTGCGGGGGCGTACTCTTTCTTTATATCCTCCCTAACCTTATCTATCTCCCCCTCCTTCGGGTACACTTTATAAACTACGCCTACTGTTGACATCATGGTCCCTCGAATCCGCATTCATTGCATCTATAAATGTTTGTTATCTTCCTGCAGTGGTCGCATCTTATTATCGTGCTTTTGCCGCATTTTGGGCACGAAAATTCAGTATATTCGTGCGTCAGCCTGCCGCAAGATACGCAAGTCTTACCTGGTAATACATTAGCTATAAAATCACCTAATTGCAAATACCTTTTTGCACCTAACCTATTTTATCTCTTTCGGTTGCGGTTGGTTTTTATACTATTACGCATGCCTTTTTCAGCTCTTGACATTATGTGCAACGCTATTGCAAGAATCACCACCGCTACTGCAAATATTGCAATATCTAATGCTAATATGGCCATCAAGATTGGTTTAAGCCCTTTAACGCTGGCATTTGTAGGCGCAGTCGCATTGGCTATCATGCTGTTATCTAATAATCTTGTGCTGTTGCCGAGCATGCTTGCAAGCATAGCAGATTGGTAAGCGTCCAGCGCATCAGAATGGGCAAGTGTGGCATTGGCGCCGTTTATGCCTGCTTCGTGTACGTAGAATAGCGCTTCGTTGCCGAATTCGGTCGCCCATATGCCATATGTAGAGTTGTAAGCCAGCCTTGTGGCGTCGGAAGTCAAGTTTTGTGTCGACAGATTATAATATCTGCCTATGCTTCCCAATGCTATCGCATAATCGGAATCAAGCAGCGCCAAAGGATAGTTGCCCTGCCTATATGCTGACAATGATGTAGCCAAATAAAGCCCGGGGTATTTCGTTGCATTTGATATCCTTGAAGCCGCTGCATCTTTTACGTTCTTGGAAAATATTACATGCGTTCCATTGATGTTTGAGGCTATGCCATACATGAAATTGGCAGCGCTGCACCATCCGCTTGCACTTGCACCCTCATAGATATCCCTTAAAACCCCATCGGTATCTATCGCAGTAAGGTTGTAGGTGCCGATTGTTGCGTTGAGCGTGTAATTTGCCCATGATTGCCTAAGTTCGCCCCCAATCACGTATTCATAGTTTGCATTCGTTATTTGCGGCGCCGTGAGATTTGAGCAATACGCGCCGATATTCGTAAGCGTACTTAACCCCTCTGCCTTATTGGTATTGTGGTGCAGGAATGTAAATACGTTCAGGTAATCAAGGAAGCTCAGGTCTGCGCTCAAATAATAATATCCCTTTGCCGACAATGCACCGCTTTGGTTTAGCATAGCCGAAAATCTCCTGCTCACATTGTAAAATCCAGGTTCTGCCGAAAGTTTTGATATTGCATTTCCTGTGAGGTTATACGTGAAATTCGAAAGTTCAGCAAATCTGCTGATGTTGCAGGAATTTGAGCAATTAAGTGTGGCATCAGGGATCTTGCTAACATTATATCCAATATAAGGGTTGAAAGCAGTCTGTTCGCCCGCTATGCTCCTGCCATACAATGCATAGTCGCTCGCCTGAGATATGTTGGAAACTTGTATCAATGGCATGTTGAATGTTTTTTCTATTATGTAATACAATTCGTTTTCGAACGATGCATTTGAAACCTTTGGCACAAGCGCGAATCTCATCCCGGCCGCCTTTGCCGCGGCCATCTTATCATAAACGCCCCCTACCTCGCCCACATTGCCGTTTGGAGATATGGTGCCAGTAAGCGTAAAGTCTGAAGGCAGGCCTATGCCTGTGAAGGCAGATACGCCAAGT
>DAHXGO010000101.1:0-2468 GCA_027332905.1 Microcaldota archaeon
CGGAAAAGCCAAAAATAAGCAGTGGATTGGAAGGCGTATACATAGCAGAAAGCTCCATATCAAAAGTAGACGGCCAGCAGGGAAAGCTATACTATAGGGGATACCCAATAGAGTCTCTTTCAAAAAACTCAGATTTCGAAGAAGTTGCCTTCCTGTTGCTTTATGGCCGCCTGCCTAAAATGAATGAACTAGAAAGCTTCAGGAAAGAGCTTGCAGAAACAAGGGATTTGCCTCAGGGAATAATAAACATTATATCTGAGATGGCGGGAAAGTCGGATCCTATGGACATAGTCCGCACCGCGGCTTCGGCACTATCTGCATATGACGACGAAACAGCCATAAATTCACCTGAAGCAAACCTACGCAAGTGCAAGCGTATAATATCAAAGATATCAAGCATTGTCGCAACAATAGGACGGATAGGTGCTGGAGGAGAATATGTAAAACCAAATCCCTCGCTCTCCCATACTGAGAATTTTCTTTACATGCTAAACGGAAGCAAACCGAGCCAAAGGCAGCTCGACATAATACGTGACATGTTCATAATACACGCAGAACACAGTTCTAATGCATCCACATTCGGCACCCTTGTGGCAGGTTCCACTCTTGCTGACATATATTCGGCAATAACTGCAGGCATAGCCGTATTAAAGGGCCCGTTGCACGGTGGCGCTGATGAAGCAGCCCTTAGGATGATAAAGGCGATTGGCGACCCAAACAACACAGAAAAGTACATCGAGGACGCATTGGCAGGAAAGCAGAAGATAATGGGCTTCGGGCACAGGGTGTATAAGGCATACGACCCCCGCGCAAGGATAATAAAAGAATATCTTGTTTCGCTTCAGCCAGACGCAACTGAAGATGTAAGGAGATATACCGAAATTGCCCTTAGGGCGGAAAAGCTTATGGTAGAAAAGCTTGGCAAAACACACGGCATATGGCCGAACGTTGATTTTTTCTCAGGACCGGTGTACGCCGCAGCAAATATACCCACAGAACTATTCACCCCCATCTTTGCTGCCAGCCGGTCTGCCGGATGGTGCGCGCATCTTATTGAATACTGGCAAAACAACAAACTTTTCAGGCCGCTTGAATACTATGTCGGAAAAATCGATCTAGAATACGTGCCAATAGACAAAAGATAACGGTTGTAGCCAGATTACTAAAAGCCAAAAAAGGTTATTTAAACCTTGGATGTAATTATGCAAACATGGTTGATATAAAACCAGACTTCAAATCCTCCCTTATATCCAGTCTTAATGTGCCAGGCATAGGCAAAATAAACTATTTTTCCCTAACAAAGCTCGAAGCGATGGGGTTCAATGTATCCAAGCTCCCATTTTCTATACGAATTGTACTGGAATCAATTGTAAGGAATGCGGGGGACAATGAGATAACAGAAGAAGATGTCGCAGCCCTTGCGCAATGGAATCCCAAAAATCAATCAGAACGCGAGATACCTTTCAAGGTATCGAGAATTCTGATGCAGGATTTTACCGGAGTTCCTGCGGTTGTCGACCTGGCTGCAATGAGGGATTATGTATCAAAAATGGGGCATAGGCCGGAAATAATACAGCCAACAATATCTGTGGATCTGGTTATAGACCATTCTGTGCAGGTAGACGCATTCAATGTAGCCCAGGCGCTAGATATAAATCAGGAAAAAGAGATCTCCCGAAACCACGAAAGATACCAATTGCTTAAATGGGCAAGCAAATCATTTGACAGGTTTAGGGTGCTACCTCCTTCAGCCGGCATATGCCACCAAGTCAATCTTGAATATCTTGCAACATGCGTGTCAATTGTAAAAATCAACGGCGAACCATATGCAATACCAGACACCTTGGTTGGGACAGATTCCCATACTACCATGGTAAATGGACTTGGGATAGTAGGTTTTGGCGTAGGCGGCATAGAGGCCGAAGCCGCACTACTTGACCAGCCGATAGGCCTTGCAACTCCAAGGGTTTTGGGAGTGAGGCTTACGGGCAAGCTAAAAAACGGAGTTACGGCAACGGATTTCGCACTTACGCTTACCAGAAAATTGAGGGAAAAAGGCGTTGTGGGCATGTTTGTTGAATTCTTCGGCCCGGGATTAGATTCCCTTTCCTTGCCTGACAGGGCAACATTATCAAACATGTGCCCGGAATACGGCGCAACAATAGCAATATTCCCTATAGACAATGAAACTTTAAGGTATATGGAAATGACAGGGCGCAAGAAAGAGCAGATAGCCCTTATACGCTCATATTTTGAAGCGCAAAAGATGCTGTCCATAGACTACAGCAATGTTGAGTACAGCGACATAATGGAAGTGGCACTCGATGACATAGCCCCATGCGTATCCGGACCAAGCCAGCCAAAGCAGGAGATGCCGCTTAGTGCAATATCAGCCAATTTTAGGGACACATTCCTGCAAGCGCCTGAGGACAAGACAAACGGATCGAAGATAAGCAGCGCAGACTACA
>DAHXGO010000102.1:0-2443 GCA_027332905.1 Microcaldota archaeon
TCACTAACAGTTATCTGATAGCCCATGGGATAAATCCCATATTTCTCAACAACAATGGAAGCAGCCACTCTTACGCTTCTGCACTTGATATATCGTATTTTTCCGGATATTATGGGGCTTTTATAGCCATAGCACTGATCTCCGCAATGGATAACAAAAACAAGGAGGCATTCATATCAAAGATAAAATCAGAGAGTTATACAGACCTTACAATGATCGAGCTCAAGAACCTTGTGCTTTCCGTGACTAAAGAATTGGACGGTGAAGATTTGCTTAGAGGAATGAAGCAGTCAGGAGATCTGCGCGGGAAGGGTTCTGAGCCGCTTCTTTTGGCTGGACTTTTTGCGCTGAAGACATATGGAATTGATAGCGATATTGTAGAAGTGGCCCTGCAGCACAGCGACAGCGGCATAAGGGCTGTTGGCTTTTACACTGCAGAGGCTGTCAATTTTGCGAAGTACAAGAACGCGTTTGTTGATGCTGCAATGCACGATCCCAGCGTGGATGTAAGAATGGTTGCAATAGGCATATTGGGAACCAGGCGGGAACTTGATGGAAAGACTGCGCTAAGAATACTTGCATCTTCCACTGAAGAAACAGTTTTAATAGCGCTTGGATCTGCGATGAGGTTTGCTGCTGGAGGCGACGTTGAGTGCACGGATGTGATAAATGCCCTCTGTGCATCAAAGTCCAAGGATGTGAGATTCAGGGGCGTCCAGGCGATGATGGTCCATGGCGATAATGGCGCTGTAGCCGATACTATAGCCTTGCTTAAAGACGAGCCGCTTGAGATGTTCAGGGCTGCGGTAACTGAGCTGAAAAGGGTCGGAAGAATAAATGATTATGGGATTGCGAAGAGTCTATCAGATGTTGTATCTGGCGATGTACAAAAACGCAAGATGCTCCTTGGTCAGCTAGCTATGGATGGAAGAATATCAGATGCGTATCACGGTATGCTCAATGATGTGTTGGTATCTGACAATTCAGGAGCAGTGGAGAAGATTTACGCCACGTATCTTTTTGGCACCAAATACGGCTATGCGGAAACTGCATCCATGTACCCTGATACGGAAAGCTTGAAGGGCCATATGCTATTTGGCATAGTGAAGACAATACTCATGGTTGATGAGGCAAATGGCGATGCTGATAGATTGACACAACGCATACCCGAACTTGTCTCAGGCAACTCCTTGCAGAACTTCGTACTTGCATCGGAGCTTGGAAGCCTTATGAAGAAAGGCGGACTCGATGGTAAGCTTGTAACTAAAGTTGCAGAAGCTATTGAAGCATCAGAGCCTGTAATCAGGAACTCGGACAGGTTTTACAACCTCACGGCACAGCTGAAGAGAAAGGCAGCTATGATGAATGACCTTGTTGAAGCTGGCAGGGGTGGAATGGTGGAGGCGAAAGGCTCGGAGCTGAAGCATGCCAGAATAAGACGTTGAATCTGCCCAGGCATTTCCGGATATGTGCCTATTTGCCTTTTGACTCGCTCCTTAATCCTATCCAGATCCCATTGGGATCCTTTACGAAGCCCATCGCCATGCGCTTTCCTTTTGATTCGAACTCACGCAGTTTCATTGCTACTGGGGCGCCTGCCTTGACCATTTTATTGTAGGCTTTCTTCGCGTCATCGACTTCGAACATCAGATGGTCAAGCTCCACGCCATCTTCTTTCCATGGCGTATAAATTGCGCAGCTCTTTGAGTACCACATGAGGTTTATCCTCTGCTTTGTAGACCTGTCCTCCAAACTGACGACCTCTTCTCCTGGTATCGGGCTCCTTCTCCCTGTTAGCTTTAGACCAAGGCGCCTAGTGTAGAATTCTGTTGACTTCTTTATGTTCTTTACCCTTATGCTTGTATATGATAATGGCATCGAATCACATTTGTATAATTAGGAGGAAGCATAATAATAAGACGCTGCTTGGATAAGTCTCATCTGCGCACGGAATTTGCAGTTATTATTAGAATACCTTGCTTATCATCTTCTCGTCAAAGTCACAATTCAGCCACGATTTGTCGATGCGTGCTCCGTGCTTCGAGTAGAACTTTATTGCATTCTTGTTCCAGTCGAGGACCTGCCATCTCACCCTTTTGCATCCTTCCTTTGCGGCTATCTCAAAGACTTTTTTTAGCAGTGCCGTACCAGCCTTCTTACCCCTATAGCGCGGCTTCACGTATATATCGTCAAGGTAGA
Source organism: Microcaldota archaeon (assembly GCA_027332905.1). Classification (GTDB taxonomy): domain Archaea; phylum Micrarchaeota; class Micrarchaeia; order Micrarchaeales; family Micrarchaeaceae; genus JAMCYW01. The sequence goes on from DAHXGO010000102.1 coordinate 2,200, forward strand.
GGCTTTTTCCTACCCAGGTGTAGTAGGCAAAGAAGAATACTGCATAGCCTATTATCCTTCCGTTTTCAGATGCGATAAGGGCCCTGAAGAAGCGCTTTTCTCTTCTCATTCTTGATACCGAATTTTTTACTTTCTCTTCTGCCCTTTCGAAGCGCGCAAGCTCCTTTATCATGTCCATTATCGACCCGTAGTCGGCCTCTGACGCTTCCCTTATTTTGATCTCCATGCTAATTGGCCCTTGTTA
>DAHXGO010000103.1:0-2424 GCA_027332905.1 Microcaldota archaeon
AAGGCCCTGAGGTCGCTCTCGCTCCTCGTGCCGAAGAGCAGATGCGTTGCGAATTGGTTGCTTATGTAGTCCGGCAGGTCCGAATAGTTCTGGGTACCGCACCAGAGCGCGCCCTTAGAGCGTATGAGCCTAGCGGTCTCGCCGAAGATTGTGGCTTCGGATTTGAGGAGCCTGTGGGCCTCGTCTATGACGATTATATGGCCCACTCTGGAATCCTTGCTCGCCTCTATGTGGCTCCAGACCTGCCTCAGGTAAAGCTCGGCGTAGAAGCTCTTGGCGGTCTCGTTTAGCCCGGAGAAGTCGAGGACTATGCTTTTGTCGTAGTCTATGGGGAATGGAATAGAGGAAAGCTCCAAGTCAGCCAGCTTCTGCTGTATGAAGGAATAGGCCGAATGCGTTATGCTAGAGGGCTTCTCCTTTTTCATGGCTTCGTCCATGTTCTGCCTGAAAGCCTTCCAAGAGTCGCTCTTCTTGGCCATGGTCCTTAGAAGGTTGGGCAGCGAAGCAGCGACAACTCCTTGCGAGCTGATTGGGTATGCAACTAAGAAAGCCTGCACGAAGGCTTCCTTGTCTGAGAATGGATCGCCGGCGTATTCAGCGACCTTCAGTATGGGTATGCCCAGCTTGAGATAGTCGTCGTTTGCCTTGAAAGAGAAGATGGTCTTTGCGGAATCGGGGAAAATGCCTATCATGTAGCGCATCAGCGTCGTCTTTCCTGTGCCTGAGCTTCCTGCAACGAAAAGGTTATGATTAGTGGCCTTGGCAATGTAATCCTTAAAATCCGTGCCTCGCTTATAGGTCTTGAGCACCTTCGGTTCTGTGTCTGTATTTGCGCTTATGGTGCTGTACCTGCGTTGCTGTTTCGCTATGGCGGATTGGTATATTTTGCCCTTTGTGTTCCTGTACTCCAGAGACACGATAAAAATAAGGTATAGGGTCGCAATGGGATATACAACTGCGAATGGGATTAGTCGCAAGATTATGCCTAGATACGCTGCGCCGATAATGAACGCTATGATAAAGAGGTGGTCGAGCTTGGAAAGCTTGGCTCTCTTTGAGAACCCTCTTGTCATAGTTTATACATTCTGGCATTAAAGGTATTTAAGGCTTGTGGTGGAGTATATGTTTGTGGAGTTAAGTAAAATATTATAGGTCTCCAAAATCCTTCTTTAGTTTATCTAGGTTATCTTCAATTATCTGTATTTCTTTTTTAGAAGAATATTTGTTAGCTTTTAATAGAGCATTTAATTTTCTTTCATCTTGAATTAATCCTCCCACAAGTAGAGACACTAGTATAACGAGGGCCACTAATAATATATAGGAATGAAAAACCTCATAGAAGAAAATACAAGCTGCAACTATTATTGCAGTGCCACTCAAAAGTTCTAAAATAAAAGAATTCTTAGAGTTAATAGAAGCAAAATTCCATTCTGCGATACGCATCTGTGATAAAATTAGATCTGAGTTGAATTTTAATATTTTAAAATCTTTCAGAATACTATCTAACTTCTTGTCAATGCTTTCTTGAATAGCTAGGCTCTTAATTTCAATCTCCTTCTCTTTTTTCGTCATAGTTAACATTTCCAAATTTTTATAAGAATATCTTCTAATCTAAGTTAGTCCATATTTATTATTCCAATTTTCAAATAAACTTATAAGTTCTTCCAATGCGGTTATATCCTATTTTATTATACTTTCTCCCATAATATCAATTAGCAGTTTTGCTTATTTATCCTTTTCGAATTGTTCGCCAGCGGCTTCAAGCCCCTTTCTCTTGATAAAACTTCTTTTGACTACTCACTTGCTTTTTAATCTATCCTGCCAATTTTTAGCATTACTTACCTCATAGCTATGTATGTCTCCTAGGTAAATCCTATAGGAACCGCCCCACTTCTTTATTATTCTTCTTAATACACTTCTAGGTATTATGTAAATATTGTGTGTGGATTCTCCGAGTATGACAATTGCAAGATGTGTTAATTGCTTATATTCTGCATCAGTTACTGCCACGGTACCTGGTTTACTACCGCCAAAACTGTCCCTAAGCTTTACTTCTATCCTTTTCTCGGCTCTTCCGTTTCTCGCAAATATATCGTAGCCTTGCACTTCATGCAAGCCTTTACCGAATTTTCCGTAATTGATTGATACCTCCCATCCGTATCGCATTAGCTGATATGCAACCATATCCACTCCTAGATCGCCTTTAAGGGCCATGTAAAGCACAATACCAAGTAGTAATTTGCATTTAAATATATTGCGCGACCTAGCCCCTTTTTCTTGATAAAACTTCTTTTAGGCGAGTTGACCGCAGGGAACTCCTGACTAAAAGAAGGTTTTGCAGAGGCGAGCCGACCCGTGCCTGCTTAGGGAGGGGTGTCATACACCCCTCCGGCACGGGGAGTGCGAGCCAGAGGGCACGGTAGC
>DAHXGO010000104.1:0-2407 GCA_027332905.1 Microcaldota archaeon
GCACACCGGGAATATTCTCTGGAGCATACACAGCAATTATTGGATTTGTGTTGTTGAGTCTGATATGGCGTGCATTTGGTGCAATGTTCGGATTTGGATTAGGACGTTTACTTAAGCAAGATGTAAGTTTTCCAAAAATGAAATACGTTGGACTAATAGCTGTTGCTGGGATTTTGGACGCGATTGGAGTGATAGCATTCTTGTATGGCGTTGCTGTGGATAGCGCAACATTGCCCATTATTGCATCGCTTGCGGGACTTACTGGAGCAGTAACTGTTGGATGCGCGCTTATTCTACTAAAAGAAAAGCCTGAATTTAATCAATGGATAGGAATATTACTTGCAATAGCCGGAGTAGTTTTGATCGCATATATCTCTTAACAAAATAAGTTTCAAGACCGTTCACTTACGTGTTGTTGGTCTTTCAACTTAGGTTCGATTTTTACAAAATCGCACCCGATGCGCTTATAAGTTATTATGTTCATAATAACGATGTAAGATGTGGGTTCGATGGGCTTGAAAGGTGAAAAATTTGACTAGCAAATTTTCGAGAGCAGACAGCGTTCTGACCCGGGTTCGAATCCCGGCCAAGGCGCTTTCTTCTTCTGCTCTTCCTATTTAGGATAAGTTATCTTAGTTCCATCTACCTTTGCAAAAGGGGTAAGTTTGTGCTTCCTCTGGGAAGAAAGCCCGCTGATATGGTAGACATCTCTATGCCTTACAGTTAACGCATCTGCAATTAGAGATCTGTGGCACCTGAACGGATTCCCCTCTGCGCACATTATTGCCGCGTTGTATCCTTCGCTAATCTTAATTAATTTTGCTATTGCCGTGGCAAATTCCCTTTTTTGCATATAATCCGCAAAGCCTCTGAAACTATCATTTCGCCAGCCCTTATTTATTGAATCTTTTAATGGCTTGCGCAGCCCGCCAAGTTCTGGAAAATGCATGTACCTTATGCCATTTCTTTTCAACCTTGCCGAAAGCGCAGATTTGTTAAAATCTGGCTGGTGCCTGGACTTCGGAATGGTTCTCACGTCAACCAACAGGGTAACTCCGTGTGCCTTGAGAATTTTGATGAATTTGCTTACTGCATAGTTGGAGTACCCTACCGCAAATATCAGATTCTGTTTGCCAGGCATATGAATACTCCCCTAGAAATCCATAAAGCCCTTTCTAAAATAAATTCCGATAACCTTCATGCTGTTAATAGTCATCATAACTGTCTTAATCTTTTCATGCCATTAAGCAGTAAGGTGCAATCATGAAAGATTATGACAAGGAATTCCTGGACTATATGAAAAAGAAGTACAAGATAACCTTAGAAACCGCAACAAACGGCACAGAAAGAGAGATAATAACGTTTGCAATAGCCTGGGACGTCTGGAAACAGGCAAAGAAGACGTATGCGCATGATATGCCTGCTGATCGATAAGGTTGGGCTATGTCCTTGCTTTGGCATCTATAGCACGTGCAGCTTTTATAAGAGCCTTTAATTCCATTACTCTGTCGATTGCGGGACCCCTTATCGGAAAGCGGCACACATACGTACTTATGCCGTATATGGGTTGCTTGTATCCATAATCTGTGCGCTTTGAGCCCGAGAATTTCTCATAAGCGATCTTGCCTATAAAACAGACCAATCGCGGCTTGTAAACTCTAACGAAATTCAGGACTCTTGCGACACCCTGCATCTCTTCGCCTTTCCTGAGCTTGGATACATCTACCGTTGGCCTGTCGACTAAGTTGATGAAATTTAGCCTGTATTTTTGTACGAATCTGCTTTCATACATTTGAATGAGCCTTTTGTCATCCCTAAGATAATCGGCAGGTTCGTCTACGACGCTGGCCTTACTGAGCAAATACCAAAACATCTTGTTGTTCGAAAATGGAACCTTCCTTTTGTATGAGCCCGGATGCGGGTTGATTCCCACGAACATTATGAGGGCGTTTTTGGACAATTTGTACTTTATATTTCTATATCTTTTCATAGCCCTGCTGCCTTCTGCCTGCTGGCATCATTATCTATTTTCTCAGAAAAATGTAAATTCATTCACTGCGATAAAAAACTGGTGTGTCGAATGGTAGAGATTAAATGGCTGAGCCATGCCGGGTTCAAAATAAGCTTCAAAAAAGCGACTGTCTTCATAGACCCCTTCCTTTCAAAAAACCCGAAGGCAAAAACCAAGGTATCTGAAATCAGGCACGCAGACTACGTGGTAGTGTCGCATGACCATTTCGATCACGTGGGTGGAAATGACCAAAGCATCCCTGACGCATTTGCCATAGCTAAAAATACTGGAGCAAGGCTTGTGGGAATGTTTGAGTTTTCTCAGAAGGCCGATTCATTTGGTATAAGCAACGCAGTTGGCATGAACATCGGCAGCATGTCAAATTTCGGAAGCATA
>DAHXGO010000105.1:0-2369 GCA_027332905.1 Microcaldota archaeon
TTAAATGCCGGCCTTATTTCTTCTTCTGCGCCTGCAGATTCCGAAATGTTTATTTTTCTTATATTGCAATAGCTCTCTACAATCGACGACAGATTTTGTAATGATGTGAATGCTTCATCCGAATTCAATTCAAATGTAGCTTCATACAGGGGCAACTTCAATGGTATGTTGGCGCGTTCCCTGCTGTTCAATATTGCAGTTATTGCCTCCTTTACCACTGAAAATGATTTCTCGAGGTTGCTGTTTATATTTTTGGCATTCGACCTTGGCCATTTTTCCATGAACACGCTTTCCATGCCCCCGTATCTTTCAAGGTATATCTTTTCAGATGTAAATGGCACCGCGACTGAAAGGAGCATGTTGGATTTGTATAAGACATATTCCATTACACTCAAGACCTTTTTTGCATTACGCTTATCTTGTGTCGAAAGCTTCCGTTTTGCTATTTTCAGGTAAAATCTACTGAAGTCCTCAGTTATAAAATTAGACAGCGCAACCATTCCCTTATAAGCTTCATATGATTCAAGGCATGAGGTAACCTCAGACACTATGGATTCCAATCTAGATATAAGCCACTGTTCTTCAGCTTCAAGCTGCTTGACTGACATGCGGCGTTTTACCCTTGGTTTGTAACCCAATAATTGCTCATATTCGCCTATTAGGTTAGATATGTTATGCATTATTACTATCGTCCTCTCCGCATCTTTCACTTCGTTCATTTTCAGCCGTATATCGAGCCAGGGCGTGTGCTGCACAGACCATAGCCTGAACGAATCCGCAGAGCTATTCTTTAAGAATTCTGATATGGGTACATAATTGCCTAATTTTTTGTGCATCTCCCTTCCTTCGCTATCCAATAGCATTCCGTCTATGCCTATGTCTTTATAGGGTTTCTTTCCATAAGCTAGAACGCTTATTTTCAAGAGCGCAGAAAACCAGCCCCTGAGCTGATCCTTGCCTTCGACTATATAGTCTATCGGAAATAGCTTTTCAAATTCTTCATCAGCAAGGCTGGCCCTGAACGCTATTCCCGAATCAAACCAAACATCAAATACATCAGGAACCCTATCCATAACTCCGCTGCATTTTTGGCATTTTATGTGTATCTTATCTATATGCGGCCTGTGCAGATCGCTGAGTGCAGATGCCTTTTCCGGCTCTAAAGATAATCCCTTTAATTCTTCCAATGAGCCAACAGCGTGGAATGCGCCGCAATTTTTGCATTCCCATATCGGTATCGGGATATCCCAATACCTCTGCCTAGATATGCACCAGTCTGGCGCATTTTTAAGGACATCAGACTGCCAATTCATAGCTTCTTTTGGATGCCACGATACTTTACTATTTTCACTAAGCAGTTTGGATTTTATCTTCTGTATGTTAAAGAACCACTGAGGGGTTGCCATATATATGACTTTGGTATCGCATCGCCAGCAATGAGGGTAACTATGCGATATAGAGCCTTTTTTTATCAAAGCTCCATCAAGCTCGAGATCCTTAATTATTGCGGCATTTGCATCATCGGGAACCTTTATGCCTTCATATTTTCCAGCTTCATTAGAGTATCTTGCATCTGCAGTTACTGGCGATATGAGCGGCAGATGGTTTTTCATGCCTACTGCATAATCTTCCAATCCGTGCCCCGGCGCTATATGAACGAGACCGCTTCCGTCATCCATGTTAACCAAGCCCTCTGACAATATTATCTTGTGGTATGCCCTAAGCTCTTTTTGGCTTGGAATATTCTCTTCCAATGGCCCAAAATATCTTACGCCTTCTAATTCACTTCCGTAAAATTCCGCTTCTATAATTGCACTTTCTCCAATAACTTCAACTAATGCGTCAAACCTCTTTTTCGCAGTTACAAATCGCTTTCCATTTATATTTGCAATTATATATTGCTCCTTTGGCTGGACTGCAACTGCAACGTTAGCAGGTATGGTCCATGGCGTGGTGGTCCACACGAGCAGATATAGGCTTTCAGGAAGCTTCAGCTTTGATATGCGCGAAGAATTAGGTATATCGACCTTAAGCGTGAAATATATAGATGGGTCCTTTTCTTCCTTGTATTCGACCTCCATAGTTCCCTGCGCCAGGGATGTCTGGCAGTGCGGGCAGTATGCAGTGGTTTTATTATTTTTATACACATATCCTCTATCGGAAATACGCTTGAAAATCTTCCAGCCGCTTTCTATGTAATCGTTTGTATACGGCAAATAGGGGTGCTCGAAATCAAGGCTTATTGCAAACCTATGGAAATCTTTGTCCGTATGTCCCATGAACGTATCTACATATTTTTTACACGCTTCGATAAATTTTTCCACGCCTACTCGTGTCTCTATTTCGTTTTTTGCCTTTATGCCCAATTC
>DAHXGO010000106.1:0-2336 GCA_027332905.1 Microcaldota archaeon
GATATCGCAGTAGGCGGGGTTGCTGTTTCATACCCCGGTTCATATACTGTTCAGTCCGCAGCAGCTGCTAGTGGAGTGGGAAGCTTCAGCTTCAGTTTTTCAGTATCACAGTCTTCAGATGTAATAATATCACTAGGATGTGGATGGTTTGAATGCAGCAGCGTCACTCTTCCGGCCGGTTGCACACAGCTATTTTACTATAAAGGAGGAGATAGCTATGAAACAACATATGCTGCCGAATGCGCCAATATGCCTGTAGGAACATACACCGTATCGGGTACATTATCCGGCGCAGGAGGGTACGCTATTTCTGCATACAAATTCCCTGCCTAAATGCTATAAATTATTTAGCCACTAGCTATGATTAAAATGGTAAAATTCAATAATAATATTGCAGTAGATAAAGGCAGGCTAATCATAGATGGAGTTTCTGTTAGAGATATATCAAGATTCTATGGCACGCCGACTTACGCATACTCAAGATCCCAGATAACTGAAAATTTTAGAGTAGTATTATCATCAATCAAATCCTTTTACAAAAAGTCTAAACTTCTGTTCCCTATAAAGTCAAATTCAAACAAGCAGATATTGGGGCTTCTGAAGAACGAAGGTGCTGGGGCAGATTGTGCCTCTCCGGGGGAGATAGACATTGCATTCAGTGCAGGTTTTAGCAAGGAAGATATCTTATATACGGGAAATTACCTGTCAGCTTCGCAACTCTTATGCGGTGTACAGAAAGGCATAAAAATCAATCTCGATGACATTCAGTATATAGATCTTATAAAGAGCTCGACAAAGACTGCAGATATTGATACACTATCCTTTAGGATAAATCCGGGTCTTGGTTTTGGAAGTCATAAGGGCATAGTCACTGGAGGCAGGGACGCCAAATTCGGAATACGCACTGACCGCATAAAAACAGCTTATAAGAAAGCACTCTCTCTTGGGATTAAAAAATTTGGGATTCACATGATGGCGGGCTCAAACGAGCTTAACTGGAGAAAATTTGGCGAGCTGTCAAATATACTCGTTAATACTGCAGGTAAGCTTTCCGATACTTTGGGGATTGAATTTGAATTTATAGATTTCGGAGGCGGGTTTGGAATACCGTACATTCCTGGGACATGCGAACTCGATATTAAGAAGGCATGCAAGAGCATAGCCGATAACCTTAAGCAATGTTCTGAGGCGCACAATATCGGCAGCCCATGGATCTACCTTGAACCTGGAAGGTATGTCGTAGGGAATGCGGGTTTGCTGCTTGCGTCAGTTACTTCGGTAAAGGATTCTTATAGTAAATTTATAGGGTGCAATGCTGGGATGAACGTGCTCCTGCGCCCTGCGCTATACGGGGCATACCACCATGTACTTCTAGATGGTAAAATAAATGCTTCTCTTGCCAGATTGGGATACATGCATGGAAAGAAAGAGAAGGTCTCGATATGCGGACAGATATGCGAAAATACGGACATAATTGCGCGTGACAGGAAGATGCCGCTCGGTATCAAAAGTGGTGATACTCTAATATTATGCGATGCAGGCGCCTATGGCTTCTCGATGAGCTCGAACTACAACAACTTTGGATATGCAAAAGAGGTACTCTGCTACAATGGGAAAGCTAAGCAGATATGAATGCAACTTACCATTTGTTTTTTTCCGATTTTATATACTTTGAGATTTTTTCAACCTTGGGTTTGATTACAAAAGAGCCGTAAGCCTGTTCTGGATTTTTTAGGAAGTAATCCTTATGATATCCTTCAGCAGGGTAAAAATGACCGAGAGGCTTTACCTCTGTTACTATGCTTCTACTTAGTTTTCTCTGCAACTCTGCGATATACTCTTCAGCAGATTTGCGCTGCTCATCTGTTGTGTAAAATATTACAGATCTGTATTGGGTTCCTACATCCGCGCCCTGCTTGTTTAGTGATGTCGGATCATGCATCATAAAGAAGATATCAAAAATCCTTTTCAGCCTTAAAACTTCAGGGTCAAACTCAATCCTAACCACTTCTGCATGGCCAGTAAGCCCTGTGCATACTTCCTCGTATGTTGGGCTTGTGGATGTTCCCCCAGAATAGCCTGGCATTGTTGATTTAATTCCTTTCAGAGCTGAGAAGACTGCTTCCGTACACCAGAAGCAACCTCCGCCCAGTACTATAACATCTGTCCCCATGAATTAATACTGTGCAGAAAGCGATAAATACCCAAGCCATAACCTTTGTTTTATTTGTACGCGTTTTTGTTTTTCTGGTTAAATTGAATTACTGACTCTTTTGCGTCGACTCGTTCTTTTGGTGCTTCTGCTGCACAGTCCTAATCGCCGCCTCCAGCTCGGC
>DAHXGO010000107.1:0-2331 GCA_027332905.1 Microcaldota archaeon
TCGAGGCAGGGATAAAATCTGCGCAGAATGCATATTCAATAAAGGAGCTCAAGGTTACAAAGAGCAGGGTCCAGTTGGATGGAAATACCTTGTCTGCTCTAGGGAAGATCTATGGTGGGTTGAGGTTCCAGTCTTATTATCCAATAACGCCTGCCTCTGATGAGAGCACGTACATCGAAGCCAACCAGATGATAAAATCATCTTATGCTGATGGCAAGGATGGCGGCGTGGTCGTGCTTCAGACCGAAGACGAACTTGCTGCGATAAATGCAGCTAATGGGGCGGCATTGACTGGGACAAGGGCTGCAACTGCGACCTCCGGCCCAGGATTCTCGCTCATGAATGAGGGCATAAGTTGGGCAGGCATGAACGAGGTGCCGGTGCTTATCACATATTACATGCGCGGCTCGCCTGCGACAGGGCTCCCGACAAGAAGCGGGCAGTCAGACCTAAAGCTTGCTGTGAATGCAGGGCATGGAGAATTTCCGCGCATAGTTGTGGCTTCCGGAGACCATAACGAAGTATTCTCTGATGCCATTGAGGGGCTCAATCTTGCAGAGAGATACCAGACACCAGTAGTGCACATAATAGAGAAGACAATCGCAAACGCATATTCGATACTTGATGAAAATAGTATTGACCTAAAAGGGGCAAAGATAGACAGAGGGACACTATCGGGAAGTTCTGACGATTACCTTAGGTTCAAATTTACCGAGAGCGGAATATCGCCCAGGGCTTTCTTAGGGCAGGCGCAGATGTTTTATACCGGCGATGAGCACAACGAGTTCGGGCATATAACCGAAGCCACATCAAACAGGCTGAAGATGTACGACAAGAGGAACAGGAAACTTGACTTGGCAGACGCTGAGATGCCTGACGAATACAGGCTTAACGTCTTTGGCGAATCGGATACAGTGTTGCTCACTTGGGGCTCCCCTAAAGGCGCAATATTGGATGCCATGGAAGACCTTAAGGCAGCGGGCATAAGCATAGAGATGGTACAGGTAAGGGTGTTCAGCCCATATCCGGCAAAGAAGGTTGCCGAACTTTTGAAAGGCAAGACGCGCATAATTGCTGTGGAAAACAATTACTATGCACAGGGCGCCGAGATACTTGCAGAACATACAGGCATAATGCCGACCGATTACATTCTTAAATGGACTGGCAGGCCGATGACAAAGGACGAAATAGCGGATGCGGTTAAATCCATCGTCAACGATGATGTTAAAAAAGTGGTATTGCATGGAGGAGAATAAGCTTGAATTTAACGACTGGTGCCCGGGATGCGGAGACTTTGGAATCTTGAGATCGGTTGAAGGTGCCATACGCGAATCCGGATTAGACTATAAAAATTCGGTATTGGTTTCGGGAATAGGATGCTCTGGAAAATTGCCTCACTTTGTGAACGCGCCCATATCTGGAGTGCATACGCTGCATGGAAGGGCTCTTGCATTCGCAGCAGGAATAAAGCTTGCAAACCCATCGATGAAGGTTATAATAGATTCTGGCGATGGCGACACCTTTGGGATAGGCGTTGGGCATTTTGTAAGCGCAGGAAGGAGGAATGTTGATATGACCTTGATAGTTCATGATAATGGGGTTTATGGATTGACAAAAGGCCAGGCTTCGCCAACATTGCCACGGGGAGAAAAGACCAAATCCCTGCCGAAACCAAATATAAACGACGGCTTGAATCCAGTAGCTTTGGCCATATCTTCAGGCTATACGTTCGTTGCACGGACATTTGCCTACAACACCAAGCTTTCTACGGAAATAATAAAGGCAGCAATAGCACACAACGGCATGGCGCTCGTCGATATATTGCAGCCCTGCCCCACATACAACGACATCAATACAAACGATTGGTACAAAGACAGAGTCTACGAAATGGACATAGACCCGGTTGTCAAAGACCCTTCGGAAGAGCTTGCAAAGAAGAACGCCGCAATTGCAAAGGCATACGAAAGCGATGGCAAGATACCCATAGGGATATTCTACAAAAACGAGCTAATCCCATCATACGGGGAGAGGCTCAAGGATGATATACCTAATTACCTTGAGTATTACCCTGCAATGCAGTCAATAGAAAAAGATGGCAAGAGCACAAGCGGCGTGGACTCGATGATAGAAAGGATAAGGATAGTCTGACCTGAAATCATGAATCTCCTGATCCGCAGGCGCAATATCCATATTCATCTATGCGCGAATTGCACAACGGGCATTTCACATCAAGGTAATCAACTTCATGAAACTCCTTCTTGTAAAGCCTTATATGCGCATCTTCCTCGTTGCTCATATTATCACAATATGCTTTGGAGCATAATAAATATT
>DAHXGO010000108.1:0-2329 GCA_027332905.1 Microcaldota archaeon
AGTCTTCCAATAAAAGTAGGTTATATGTCTAGGGAGGAGATAAGACTCACTATTGAAGGTCCGCGCATGAATTATGATGGACCTATCGCCATAGACTTCGGAAATGATACCTCAGAGGAAGTGACGCTGAATATAAGTAGATATACACTTGAGTTTCCAGGCAGGAAATCCGATCTCGAAAACACTGCTACTGTTATGAAGATACAAAAGGGACAGGTATTTAGGAAGGATGTACAATTTTACAAGGTTGGGAGTTACATGTCCAAAGTAAATTCCATAACTATCAATGAACCTTTTGAGCTGGTAAGCACTCAGCCAAAGGCACCTTTCGTCGCATCGGCAAAAGACAGCTTTATAGTAAGTGTATTCATAAAGGCTCCTGAATTTAATTACTCCGGGGATGTAAAAATATGCTTTAGTTAGTCGGTCCAGAGCCTTTCGAATTCATCGCGAAGGGCGTTAATCCTTTTTGCATCTCCTGTATAAGATATCTGCTCTATGTTCCTGTGCGTGCCGCTATAGGTTAGGTTTGCAGACCCCTCAACTGCAAGGGAGTCACAGACGTAGAATTTGGAGTGTATAAATTTACTTGGCTTCTTTACAGTAATATTTGATTTCGAGAGCGAGAGCACAGAGAAGGAAGCCGCAATTGCGATTGCAGGCGCTATTACAAGTGTATCTGGCAGATGGTATAACACTAGCAGCAATGCGCATGATGCGATGGAGAGCACCGTACCTAATGCAATCCGTCTTTTTGATATGTATCGTTTTCTTGCCATTAGCTGGTATGCGTCATTGCCTATCGAAGAGCTTATTACGTAGAATTTTGCCCTGCGGTTCTTCGCCATCATTTTTGCATAATAAATATCAATATATGGGGATACTATGCATATTGTTCCTGCCGAATTCACTACACTATCTATTATCCGGTAGCTATCTTTCCCGTAATGATGTTTTTCGTAGCTGGCCCTAGTGCGCGGGAAGAAAGGTATACGCATACTATTTATTGGCAGAAGAAAATTAATAACCGTTAGAGCACTTTCGATTGTAGATGTGGGTAACGTGCTTATCTTTTTAAGGATTTGCAAGTTAAACCATTATTGGTAACTATGCCTGGAGCCGCTGATAGGAATGAAACAAAGGATGTAGGCATACATAACCATCCTGGATTCCTATCTGATTTTATACTTGGCAGCCAAGACGGGTTAGTCAACGTGCTTGGAATCGTGCTTGGCGTGTCTGCCGCAACTACAGATTTAAGGCTTATCTTCGTTGCCGCACTCGCGGCACTTGGCGCGGAATCGATATCTATGGGTGCAGTAGCTTATACTTCCACAAAAGCGAGGCTGCGGAGTTATATGAATGAATTGCGCAAGGAATCGGCAATGGCAGGAAAAGGCAGCAAAAATAACATCAAGGAGGTTGAGACGGTGCTATCGAAATGGGGATTCTCCGGAAGCAAACTGCGCTCTACGGCAGAAGCCATAAGCTCCAATAAAACCGCAATGCTGGAATTTATGATGGCTTTTAAGCTGAGGCTTGCCCCACTCGACAAGGATGCGCCGCAGAGGAGTTTTATAGTTGTTTTGTCTTCAACTATATTTGGATCGGTAATACCTCTGCTGCCTTATATATTCCTCTTTTCTGGAATTTACACTAAGGCAATTGCATCAGTCATAATAAGCAGCATCTTCCTCTTCATGATAGGCGTATACGAAGCCAGAAAGACAGGCGGTTCTATGTTCAAGAACGGAACGGAGATGCTGGCTATAGGGATAACAGCGGGGCTTGCCGGTTATCTGATAGGAAGATTCTTTGGAGGAGTACCGGCATAAGCAGCTCTCTCAGAGCACGGTCTAGGTGGATTGGATTATGGAGAATGGCAAATCACAGAAGCATTTTTCTCTGACTCTATGGATGATAGGGGCTGTGCTCATTGCTTTTGCGGTTTTAAATTTTTACTTCAGAATAGAGCCGTTTGCAGAATGGTATATACCAATAATATGGTACGGTTACATTTTTTTTATAGATAGCATAGTATTCAGGATTTCTGAACGCTCGCTGATTACATCCAAACCAAGGGAATTTGTGCTCATGCTTCTTCTCTCCGTTCCTTTCTGGCTCATCTTTGAAGCGTATAATTTATTCACTGCAAGTTGGTTTTACCAGAATTATACGTGGTACATACACCTGGTCGATTTTACAACGATAATGCCTGCTGTGCTTGAGACGTTCTCGCTGATAAGGATTTTCAGGCCGTTCGCCTGGCTTGACGGACACATTAAACGAACACGTAAGCCCAGACAAGTGCAGAGCTTTAAGGCTTTTT
>DAHXGO010000109.1:0-2324 GCA_027332905.1 Microcaldota archaeon
TATCGAGCTATCACTCAACTGCGCTGAGAAGTATACAGTATCCTCGGACCTCATTGCTTCTCTTAATGTGGCAAGTATACTATCCCTATCAAAGTTAACAAAATTTGCGGCGAGGTTAAAGAAGCGTCTGCACTGTGCATTGGGGGTTATTGGTATGCTATCTATCACCTTTCTGAGATCAACTGCAAAATCCCCCTGGATGGGATACGCATCAATTCCGGCAGCGGCTGCGCTTGCTGCTGCTTTCTTCAACATTAACTCGCTTATATCGACTGGGCAAAAATAAACTCGCCTGGATGGACTTAAGAGACGTTTCACAACCTCTACAGTCTTCAATGCCTCCCCGCATCCGAGATCCAGGAAAACCGCACTTGGAGGACGCTCGAATTGAATCGTGGGCTCAAACCTGTATATGCACTCTGCTATTTTATTAAAATTCCCAAGATAGCAATTGAGCTCTGCATCCTGCATTTTTTCCTTATACAACGGCGTTTTTGTATGCCTGACATAAGCTTCTACGCCACTTTCATCAAGGTACCAAAGCTTTGAATTATTTAGATACCAGACCCTTGGCTCAGGATTCTGCGTTCTAAGCATCGACAATGCAAGCTGTCTTAGCTCCGCATTAACAGCTATGGTCTGTCTTGGTTGGATAACGATCACCGTTGATAGAGCCATTCCTTATTTCATGTGTTGCAGCTATATATCGCATTTCCTCACTACTTTTTCTCAGATATTACGTAGGTGATAGAAATAGCAGCAGTCATTAAAAGCGCAAATATTGAAACACACCCGACTATCTGCTGTTCACCCCAGCTTTGTGATGTTTGTATTGCAACGTTTACTGCACCGTTAGCCGCTTTGCTAAGTAAAGTGATTTTTATGGGGTCATTGCATAATCCACTAGGTCTTCCAAATTCAATTATATGCCCTCCCATTCCTATATTGTAGAATGATTGCGTCCCGCCATTTCCGTTATTTCCTAGTATCTCAAAATTGAATTGATTGCCAAACTGATTTATAAAGCTGACATTGCATGAACCGCCATCGACTGCCACTGTTTGACCTTGACTTATTGTTTCGTCAGTAGCTGGGCCCCAGGTTTGAACCGATAAAGGTCCCCATATTGAGGTCCACACACCATACGCTTCTGCTGCAATCAAACTGCAAACGCCTGCGAATTTTGCATACCCTGCAGCTACTGCAGCCCTGATAGACTTCGAAAAACGACGCTGCCCTGTATCGTTTGGACCTCGGGTTACGGCACTGCCCTCTTTTCTTGCTGGGATAGGATGCGCTTGACTGTAGTTTAATCTACCAGCTTCGGTCCGCTTTGGCAGCTGCGCGCAAGCTAGTGTTTCCGTGCTGATGGCGCCACTTGGCGCTGTTATCGTTGATGTTCCACTCATTTTTCTCATCTTTTTTGTTTACACTAATCATCAAATTTATCTTAATATTTAAAACTTTCGCTTTTTAAAAGAATAAGTATAAATATATCTTGTTTTGGCACTTATCTGGAGGAAGCTGAGCCGAGAACTTAATCAGATTGCTGGCTGTGTAAGGACGATGGCGTATTTATTGTCTCTGGAGGTAGTGAAAAGTTCTAGTCTAAAGCCCGCCTTTTCGAATAGACCTGTAAGACGCTCGGTTGTAAATCTCACACTCCTGTATGTCATTATTTGCTGGTCTTTCTCAAGGACGGACTCCTTTCCAGCGAGTTTAATTTTTATGTCTCTATCAGGGATGACGTATCCCTCTATCTGCGATTTTTCCCTGTTAAATATCGTTCTGAATGCAAAATGGCTCCTTCTTGCGCCCAGATACTCGAAGGGTGTCATTTCTATGTCAAACACCTCGCCAACATTGTAAAATTCCTTCATTATCGTACCGATGTCGGATTCCTTCAAAAGTTCCGCACCGAAAAGGAAATAGTCATCCTGCTGCATCGATTCCCTGAAATGTATCAAATCCTGCTTTATGTCTGGCATGTTGACTATCGTTGCTCCCAGAAACAGATAGAGGTCTCCAAAGTTTGGCCTCCTTAATTTTTTGGTTATATGGGCGAAGTTTCCCATGTCAAGGTCCCACTTGTTCTTCTCGCCGTTCACCCTAAATGCCTCCCTAATGTTTTTTGATGCTGCTTCCAGCATCGCAACGCTTATGTCTATGGGGTTATACTTCAACTTTGCATTCGGCTTGCTGTTTTTCAGGTATTGGAATATTGGATAGGTTGGTGAGCCATCACCGCAGCCGAAGTCTATGATATTATAGTTTTTGTACCCGTAAGCAGAGAGTGAATCTATTATTGTATTTATCTTCTTGGT
>DAHXGO010000010.1:0-16561 GCA_027332905.1 Microcaldota archaeon
GCCTAATCACTTTTGATAAAATGACAAACAAGAACGATGACATTCGGGTGCTATATATATTGGCATACCTTCTGGAATGGCTTTCAGGCATAATAATATTCTTCGCATTCGGAAAAGACGACAAGAAACTCAGGAAACATTCGCTTCAAGCGATACTTCTTGGCATCATATCGATCATTGCTGCGTCGTTCTTTTCAATCATAGAAATTCCATTATTCGGAAGTACAATAGTGTTGCTAATATGGTTATATGGCATGTATGTAGGCTTTGAAGCGTATATGGGTAGAGAGATAAGCATACCTCTGATATCGGAATACGTCAAATGATTTCGTCCTTTAAAATTGCCGCCCAGACGGCAAACTTATAAATATTTCTACGTGTGCAATGCAGAACCGGTAGATATATTGGAAAAGACACGTAGGCAAAAATCGGCGCCCATCAAGCCAAGCCCTGCAATCACGTGCAGTTACTTAAATTTTGAGCCTGATCCCGTATGCCAGAATGTTATCTGGTATGAATCCAACGAGCACTATAGCGCGGGCGCTATATCTGCGCTGCGCAACATAGCGGGCATAGATTCATATATCGGAGTATGTGGAGGTTTCACGCAAAACATGCTGATCATCGGTGCCCTCCAGGAAAAAAATATGTTGCGTACGATCGACATCTTCGATATAGACAAGAACCAACTCACCAATGCTTCAAAACTTGCAAGGCAGGCTGCCATGCCAAGTTATCTTGCCGCCGAAACGGAAAGATTGAATATAAACCCGCTTGCAATGAAAGTAAAATTTGAAATGCGGTCTCTTGCGGAAAAGATAGATGCTATAAGCGAATATGGCAAATATTTCATATATCTCTCGAATGTAGTGGCAGTCCCTTTCAAAGGAATCGATTCAGACGGGAAATGCGGGTTGAGCTACGTTGGCGGGTACACTGGGAGCGGCATCGTGAAAGGCAACGAAATGCTGAAGCAGATAGCTGGCAATGAATTCATACTGGACGGCAGTTACGTGATGGTATCATCCCCTTCGTGGCCAGTGCTTCTAAGTGACAAAAGCATGAATATATACAGCGACGTGATGGTTATGAAGAAAGAACACCAGTGCGGAAAAAGTTTGATGGCACACCATTTTTCATATATACATAATTATGAATATGCCGATAAAACTTGGGAAAACCACTATCTCAGATCGCTGTCAAATGAAAATGTATTTATAGGGCTGATGCGCCAGTTCTACGGCGACTACAGGAAACTTATGAACCTGTCGGACATAGACTGGTATGAGAAAGAGGTCCTTAAACAGGATTAATGAGCGTCTTCAGTGCTAATTTGGATTGGCGTTAGGTATTATTGCTAGTTTATGTTGTTCGTCGAATTAGTTAGGTTACGATAATTTATCTCAAGAAAACCGATGCTTTGCAATATACTCCCTGTGCTATTTATTACCATTATGGCAGTTGGTGCAGGCACTGCCTTTATTTTATATGCAATATCCTGCTGAATGAAGTCTGCCTTAACATGGAATTTAGTGCTGACCGTGTAATTAGAAAGCAGCACTATGTACCCGCAGCCATTCGCCATATGGCCTACAATGCTCCCAGATTCAAACCCGACAGCCTTGCCATTATTGTGATTTGAAAAGGCGGCTAAATACTCATGAAATGGAATATCCCCCGAAGTGGAATTCTCCACTTCTGATAGGAAAGTTTCGTTGCTGAAAAAGAATACATTAGATGCAACAGACGCTTTAAACGATATGTCCAATGTGGCATTCGACCCTGAGATGCATATGGGGTCCGACACATAATATGGTGTTGGTGACATAGCAACCGAATAATTGGAATAGCTTTGGGCGCTAACATTGTAATAGTATGGCACAGATACGTTAATATACTGGCTAAGCGGCACTGCAGTGCTTTGCGGCCAAAACGGGCCCAAAAGCAATACCAACGCTGCGATTATGCCAATATAAGAAATATTTGTTTTATGTTTTTTAATAAAACCGATAAAACTTTTTTCTACCTTTGACTCATTGCCGTTTCCAATCATCACAGAAATGAATATGCCGATTACTGCGCTTATAAGCAGGTAATAGCCCACTATCGCAACATTAATCCCTATGGTTGAAAATTTTGCCAGCATAAAATAAAAGGCTGATCCTATGATTATGAAAACCAACGCTGCGATGATCAAATCCTTTGAAATGTTTTCATAAAATCCAGATATGGCTCCTATCGCTATGAAAATCAGAAAGGAATAAAGTATCATCTGGCTGTTGTTGAGAAGAACGAATTCGAGTAAGAAGCAGAGTGCCAATATAACATATAATGTGATGAGCGAGTACCATACCAGTCGGTTTTCGGTTTTTGTACTCACGTGCATCATACAACCTTAACATATGGGCCCGCGGAGGGTCGAACTCCGATCTCCAGCGTGTAAAGCGTATGCGCAATAAGCTTGGCATCTTAGCCGTTGGACGACGGGCCCATAAAGATTATTTTCTTGCATGTCTCATGCAAAAATTATTTATCTTATTAATTGAATAATCTAATATTCCTTTCGGTGCCAGTGAGACTATCCTGAAATGCGATTCCGCCCCGAATCCTGACCCCCTTGTTACCTGTATGCCCTCTTCAAGCAGGAGCTTTTGCACGAATTCGGCATCATTTTTCATATGAAGCGCCTTTAAGTCTATCCTCGGCAATATGTAAAATGCACCATTAGGCGCTACCGTTTTTATAAAACTGTTGCTTTTTAGTATCCTCATCGAATGGTTGACTCTTTTTTCTATTTCTGCGGTCATATGCACTATGGCTTTTTTATGCTCCTTCATATTGCCTATCGCTTCTGCAGCGGCATACATGGCGGGTGTGTTTAGCGAAAGCCTTACTCTAGCATAGTCCACAAGTTTGGATTTCAATGAATTCGAATTTCTGTCGCTTTCCGGTATAATTGCAAAGCCTATCCTAAATCCGGTTGAATCATAATCTTTTGACATCCCATTGAGTATAACGTGGGGTATGCCTTTTGCGAGTTTTGCAAGGCTTGTGAATTTAGCTCCATTATAAACTATCTCATCATATATTTCGTCGCTTATGAGCATCACTCCATAATCGTTTGCTATGTCTACAACTTCCTTAAGCACTTTCATGCCCAATACTGTTCCTGTGGGATTGTTGGGGTTCGTTATGAGCATGTATTTGACCCTATTTAACCTCCTATCTGATTTGAGTTTTGCAAGTTTTCCTCTTATCACGTCAGGATCCATAGCCCACTCTCTAGATTCCTCGTAATCTGCCATTATCGGTATGCCCTCTTCAAGCTTAAGTTGGGTCATATATTGGTTGTAGTAAGGCTTGAATATAACTGCATTGTCCCCTTTGTTTATGAGTGCGCTGTTTATGAAAAGCAGCGCTTCAGAGATTCCTGCTGTGGCTATTATGCCATCGTCAGGTAAATCTACGCCATACATGGTTCTGTAACGCTTCTGCACTGCATGGGCCAGCTCTGCAGATCCCTGCGCTTTAGAATAATAGGTCTTTGATTCCCTGAGGGCTTTTACGTAAGCGTCTATCACGTATTTTGGCGTCCTGAAGTATACTGCGGGATCTCCTCTATTGAGCTTTACGACCCTCACGCCTTTATTGGCAAGCCTATCTGCCATGCTGTCCTCCTCCAAAAGGGCATTATAAACAAACCTGCTCCTCTCCGAGAGAAATGCCATATTATCACATTATACTGGCCCATATAAAAATAAATACTGCTTTAAAAAGTGCGTTGAGCAAGTTACTTCATTTCAAGGTGTGCTTTTTCTATTATGTAGTTGCCTATGCTACCGTCCCATTCCCTCCTGGCTCTGTCGATTACTATCCTCTCCTTGAACAACGGGGCATCTAGCACGAAAGATTCAGCCTCCCCTCCTTCAAAAAGCATGTTTATCCCATACCTCTTATTAAGGCTAACGAGCCTGCGTATTACGCCATCATCGATTCTGGAGCCAAGAAAGCTTTCATCAAGCCCCTCCGCCGAAACATGAGTTATTATTGCATTGTAATCCCTGGAAAGCTCATCCAATTCATTCATCGGGTCTATGCCCCACAGCGGAGATATGTGTTCTATGCCCAACCTTTCGCATATCGTGTTTATCCTGTTCCTTTGGTATGTGCTGGCCACCGCGCCTGTTATCAATTTTGTAACGTGGTTATCCGTAAGCGCAATCTCTATGTCATCAAGCTCTTTTTCCTTTTCACCTTCAGTCATTACCAAACGATGCATTATCCCTAGGGCTTTTGCCTGCATGCTGCTGAATTCTACGTTTGGCCTATGGAACATATAGCTGTATTCATTTTTCGATATCATTGTTATGAGCAACTCCGCTTTGCATCCTGCGTAGTACGCCTTATGCAAGGCCAATGTCGAATCCTTTCCTCCGCTGTATAAGCATGCTATCATAAAATCACAGTTTACTGCCTGCTCTGTGCTTTAAAGTGCTTGATGGGCATATCCCCTTCAGGATGCACCTTCCACAGATTTTTTTCCTGGCTGTGCATGTGTCCCTTCCCAATGCTATTAAAAGATGGGATATATTCTGCCATTCCTTTTTTGGATATACTGACATAAGCGCGCTCTCTATAACCTCTGGTTTTTTAGAATTTGCAAGCCCAAGTCTGTTGGCTACGGTTATGCAATGCGTATCGATTGCTATGCCATCGTTTATGCCGTACGCATTTGAAAGCACTACATTTGCTGTTTTTCTTCCGACACCTGGAAGCATCATCAAATTTTCGATGCTGCGCGGTACCTTGAGTTTGAATTCATCCCGCATCATCCTGGCAGCATTCACTATGTTCTTGGATTTTGTCCTATACAATCCTATGCTTCTGGTGTATCTATAAAGATCGCTAGGCCTTGCAGATGCAAACTCCATTATCGATTTATATTTTCTGAACAATGCAGGTGTTATAAGATTAACCTGCCTGTCCTGCGCCTGCGCAGACAGCATCGTCGCCACTAGGAGTTCCCATGGATTTTCATGGTTTAAACCTGTGTGCATTGCATTCCTGTATCTGCGTTTGAGCAGCCCAAGTACGCGCGATGCATATAACATCCTGTTTTGGTGTCCCATTCCTGCATTGCCTTTAAATACGTTAAAATATAAACAAAAATATCTAAAAGGTGTTTTATTGGCTCAGGAAAAAAGCGATAAGATAAAAACGATAATGTCAAGGAAGGAGGAGCACATAAAGATATGCCTTGACAAGCCAGTGCAGGCAAAAGACAAGCGCACGCTTTTCAATAATGTCCAGCTCATAAACGATTCGCTACCTGAATTAGACTACGATGAAATTGACGTTTCTGTCGATTTCTTGGGCCATAAGTTCTCTGCTCCAATAATGGCAGGCGCCATGACTGGCGGGGCCGAACTTGCAAAAAAGATAAATGAAAATATTGCAGTAGCGTGCGAAGAACTCGGGTTGGGCATGGCCGTCGGCAGCCAAAGAGCCGCATTGTACGATAAAGTGCTTGAAGAAACCTATTCAATAACTAGAAAATCGGCACCAAGCATATTCATAGGTGCCAATATCGGCGGTGCGCAAATATCTAAGGGTTTTCCGCTTGATGACGCAAAGAAGCTTATAGACATGCTCGATGCAAATGCGCTTTATGTGCATCTGAACCCCGCACAAGAAATAGTGCAGCCCGAAGGCGAACCTGCATACAAAAATGTCCTGTCTGGGATAAAGGATATGGTTAACGAGGTAGGGAAGCCGGTAATAGCAAAGGAGGTAGGTTTTGGCATTTCAGGAAATGCTGCAAAGAAATTGGAATCCATGGGCGTCAGCGCTATAGAAGTAGCGGGGACTGGCGGGACAAGCTATGCCGCAGTCGAATGGTATCGTGCAAAGGAGATGAAGATGCATTCAAAGGAGATGCTGGGCAATCTTTTATGGGATTGGGGCATCCCCACTGCTGCATCCTTATACTCTGTAAACCATTCAGTTAAGATACCGATTGTTTCATCTGGGGGCATACGGACAGGATTGGACATCGCAAAGTCTATGGCGTTGGGCGCATCCACGTGTGCGATTGCGCTTCCATTACTGAGACCTGCAACCATATCAAGTGATGCGGTCAAGGAAGTATTTGAAGGCATGATCTATGAGTTGAAAGCAGCAATGTTCCTTACTGGATGCAAAAATATAGAAGAGTTGAAGCATTCCAGGTATGTAATCACAGGCGAACTTAAGGATTGGATATCCTGCATGTCAGATTGATTAAAAATATAAAGGTATTTGGATGGATGGCAAGATAAATGCCGAATGGGATAGGCTTGGCAAGGTGGCAGTCCATAAGCCCGGAGTAGAGGCGTTCTTCGGCATTTTGGATCCTAGCGCATCGCTGTACAACACATCATTCAATTTGCATTCGTCGCAAGCAGAACACGATGAGCTGGTACGCGTTCTAAAAGATCAGTTTGGCGTCATGGCTGTGAGATTGAAGGATTCGCTGGCTTATTCTGCCAATTCCAACGAAAGCATAAAAAAAAGGCTCCAAAGCATTGCATCTAAAAGGATTGTATATTCCGGCAATGCTACAAGTGCGCGCTCAGCTGGAAGGGAAATGCGAATAAACCTGAATTCGTACGGGTCTGACTACTTATTTGACGCTGCATTGCTTAATCCCAATGTCAGGATAAAATCACATAATGGCAACATCACAGCTTCTACTACGCTGAAAAATCCAATTTCAAATATGTATTTCATGCGTGACCAGCAAATCATTACCAATATGGGTGTATTCATATCTAGGATGTCGAAACCGCAGAGGAAGGGGGAAACAGATATTGCCAAACTATTTTGGGATTCGTTAGGGTTGCCAATTTCGGGTGCCGCCCAAAAGCCGGCATTCATAGAGGGCGGAGATTACATGCCTATGAATGATTTTGCAATTATAGGCACGGGCAGAAGGACTAACCTGTCGGGCGCCAAGCAACTCATTTCAAATTCCCTTAATTTTGACGAGGTGGCAATCGTATGCTCCCCCGAAAACGAGCTGCTGCCGAAAGCCTACGCAGATCAAATGATAGACATGCATCTAGACACGTATTTTAATGTTGCCGGAAGTGCGACCGTAGTTGGTTCCAAATACGTGCTCGAATCGTCAATGCTTCAAGCATATGTCCGCGAAAGAAAAGGCGAATATAAAAAGTCCGGCAGCGCTACGAGCCTGTACAAATACATTATTGGAAAAGGTTTCAATCTAATCGACATACCTATAATAGAGCAGCTTTCATATGCTACAAATTTTCTGTGCATACGCGATGGAACCATATTGGCAGTTGATGAAATCCCAATACTAAAGAAGACGCTGGAATATGTATTGACGAAAGCGAAGAGCAATCCAAGCGCCTATGGCGGGCTGTTAAGGCGCATACGCGCCGAATACGCAAAAATAAAGGATAGGCGCAGCATCTTTCCAAACAACAAGCAGTCTAGGGATAGCGGTATTGACGCATATGCCGTAAATCTAACAAATCTTACTGGGGGGTATGGCGGCGCCCACTGCATGACGGTTGCCTTTGAAAGGGCATAATATCCTAAAAAATAGGAAACGGTAGCTATTTATATCTGGTTAAACGTTAAAAATACCATGCAGAACTTAGGTTATAATACACGAAAAGAGTATAACATAAAGCCCTACCAGCTGGATGACATATACGAAAGGCTACACGGCATATTCGATGACATTATAATAATAGGCGGCAGGGCGGTCAACATATACTGCTCAAACAATAAAAGGAATACTCACGATATAGATGTAGTGGTGGGATTTGGAAATTCAAAAAATGGCAGTGATGCAATAAAAGAGAAGGCCCTACAAAGCAGTTTCATGTATGAAGAATCAAAAGGCTTGGTAAAGAAACTCATAGATCGAGAGACCAACATATCTATAGACCTGTACTATAGCAAATCCATATCAAACATAGAACTATCTGATATAATAAAATATTCGCAAAAGAGGACCATGGGAAGCCAAGGGACGATTGTTAATGTAGTCCATCCTGCGTTGCTTATCCTGATGAAGATGCAAAGCAACAGGCAGAAAGACAAAAATGATATATATAATCTGATAGACAACCTATATGGGCAGCCCGAGCGTTTTATGCAAAAAGAAAATAAGATGCTGTCAATGTACCTTGAGCCTGCGGAGCTTAAAAAGCTTGAAGCAGCACTAATGCTGATATATGGCGAAAGGCATCGGAGAAATTGACGACCTTTTTAAATAAGTGACCTTCCAAATCACCATATGGGAAATGCGAAGGCTTTCGCCTACAAAGGTAAAAAATACCAGAAAATCTTTTCTTGCATATGCAGCACTACCTATGATTCGCTGAAAGAATATTATGCGCATGAAAAGGCGATCGTATGAAAGTAATAGCTGATTTGCACATACATTCAAGGTTTGCCATGGCATGCAGCAATAGGATAAATATCCGCGCATTAGACGAGGCTGCCAAGTCAAAAGGCATCAACCTGCTTTCTACTGGCGATGTGCTGCATCCCGAATGGAACAGGGAACTGAAAGCGCATCTTGAGCCCGCAGAATCTGGCCTGTTCAAAGTCAAGGGATCCATAACTGGCACCAGATTCGTCCTAGGCGCAGAAGTATCTACGATATTCGCAGAAAAGGATAAGGTGCGCAAGATACACAATTGCATATTGCTTACAAGTTTCGAGTCAGCCGATGCGCTTTCCGAGGTATTGTCTAAATACGGAAATCTGTCTAGCGACGGCCGTCCTGCATTGTCCATAAGTTCTGCCCATCTCGCTGAGGAGCTCTTTAAGGCAGATAAAAATGCCTTCATATTTCCTGCGCATGCATGGACTCCATACTTTGGCGTGTTCGGTTCGCTGTCGGGGTTCACATCGATGAAAGAGGCATATGAAGACCAAGAGAAGCACATATTTGCATTAGAAACGGGTCTCAGCTCGGATCCATTAATGAATTGGAGGCTCTCATCGCTTGACAAATATGCGCTTGTATCAAACAGCGACATGCATTCCCTCGAAAATATGGGGAGGGAGGCAAATGTGTTCAATGTCGATAGGCTATCATATGAATCCATAATGCAGGCAATAAAAGATAAAGACGGCAAAACTTTCGAGCGCACCTTTGAATTCTATCCAGAGGAAGGGAAATACCATTATGACGGCCACAGGGATTGCCACTATTCAATAGATCCAGGAAAGGAGAAGAATCAGTATTGCAAGGTTTGCGGCAAGAAGCTGGTTAATGGGGTATTGCACAGGATAAACGAGCTTGCAGACAGGCCTGATGGATATGTGCCCAAAAATCACATACCTTATATGCATATGGTGCCGCTTATAGAAGTAATATCATACGTCATTAAGAAAACAAAGTACTCTCCGATTGTGCGTGCAAAATATTCGGAAATGCTTGAACGTATAGGCACCGAATTCGACATCCTGTCAAGCGCCAATATCGAGAGCATAAAGGGTGTTGCAGGCGACGACATCGGAGATGCAATAGAGAACGTGCGTAACGACAGGATACACATAATGCCTGGATACGATGGTGTTTTCGGCAAGCTTGACCTTCTGGCAAGGGAGGATAATATACCAAACAATAACAAGCAGAAAGGCATCCAGAACTTCATCTGACGGGCTATTTTATTATCTCCTGGATGAACGATGGATAGACCTTTTTAATACCCTCTATGCCCTCTAAAGATTCAATATGCTTGTCAATTTCATCTGCATCGGACACTACCCTCGCCATTGCCGAATGGTCTCCTGAAGTTCGATACACCTCCTTAACGAACTCAAGCGCCTTTATTGCAGCCAATGCTTTTGTATAAAATTCAGGCGCTATCTCAAATCCGACTATGGCCTCATCCATACCTAACATCTTGTACCGCACGCGTGCGTTATACCCAAATATTACGTTTTCTTTGTAAAGCCCGATGAGCCTATTCCTTACGGTGCCTTTGCTTACATTAAGCGTTTTTGCCATGTCCATTGCAGACATCCTGCCGTTCTTGTTCAGCAGGTCTATAATCTTTTTATCAATTATATTAACCATATAATCAATATTAATAATTTAAATAGCAAGATATTTATATTTAATGCTATAAAGTATACTTGGTGACAATGATGGTAAATATGATACCAATAGGTGAAAAAGTACAGGATATGACCGCAAAGGCGTATTTTCCAAGCGATGATTCCATAAAAGAAATAAGGATTCCTTCGAAAAATGGCAGGTGGTCTATACTGACTTTCTATCCTGGGGACTTTACATTCGTTTGCGCAACAGACATAGAAGCATTTATGTCTATAAAAAGCCAGTTTGACAGCAATGGCGCTGATTTATATGCAATAAGCACAGATAGCGTATTCTCGCACAAGGGCTGGGCGCAGACATCACCAAGAGTAAAGAAGAGTACAATACCTATGATTGAAGACTTTACAAAAAAGATAACAAGCTCATTCGGTTTCATAAACGAGGCATCTGGGGCTTCGCGAAGAGGCGTAGTGATATTGGATCCGGATGGCAAGATACAATATATGTCGATATTCAATGATGGTTTAGGCAAAGACGCAGAGCACATATTCAATGCATTTATGGGTCTGAAGCAGTTGCATGATACTCCTGCAAAAGCCGGACATATGTGCGCCATACCTGCAAATTGGAAGGCGGGCAGCAAGACGCTTGATATAGATGTAGTAAAAGATATAGGAAAGTTATGATGCTTTCCATATCGCATATATAAACCTTCCACACCGCATACCATAAAGAATTTATATTTGCCTTTTCATACTTCCTCTACTTAGTCAGGTTTAAAAAGCTTTAGCGCAATATAATAAGCGTAACAGTTGATTTTAAGCAAATACAAAGCAACGTGTTTTTTATGAAGAATAAAGAAGCAAAGAATAAGCTTGTAGCTGTAGTTAGGATAAGGGGCAGGGTCAATGTCCGCGGCTCCATAACCGAAACACTCAAGAGGCTCAACCTTAAAAGGGTAAGCAATTGTACAATTATCAAGGCCACGGATTCGTATATGGGCATGCTGAACAAATGCAGCAATTATGTCGCATACGGCGAAATCGATCCAGAAACGCTTGAAAAACTGATGGAAAACAGGGCAAAAAAGCAGATACCGTTCAAGTCTAAGGAAGTGTTTGAAAGCAAATATGATTCAGAAGAATTCAAGGAGTTGCTTCCGTTCAGGCTGCATCCCCCTACGCATGGGTATAAAAGCACAAAGCTTGGTTTTGCGCAAGGCGGTTCGCTGGGATACATGGGCAAGGATATAAACAAACTCATAAACAGGATGATTTAAATGGTAGTTAGAAAGGAGAAGCGCAACAGGAAATATTTCGGCACCAGACGATGGGGAGTCGGAAACATAAAGAACGCAAGGGGTGCAGGAGATCGCGGAGGGGTGGGAAACGGGCGAAGGAAGCACAGGTTCACATATTTTACTGCCAAGCATCCAGAATTGATAGGCAAGAAGGGATTCCACGTATGGAAACCTTCAAAGCTTAAATGCATAACCTTATCGGGAGTTAACAGGATAGCGCTCAAGGCTGAAGATCCAACTATAGACCTTAGCGGCTATAGGGTCGTCAGCAACGGCGAGCTCGAAAAGTCCAAACTTACTATAAGGGCTGCAGGATTTTCTAAAAAGGCAATAGAAAAAATCAAAAATGCAGAATGCGAAGCG
This sequence comes from Microcaldota archaeon, assembly GCA_027332905.1. GTDB lineage: Archaea > Micrarchaeota > Micrarchaeia > Micrarchaeales > Micrarchaeaceae > JAMCYW01. Next base: position 11,754 of record DAHXGO010000010.1, read on the forward strand.
GTTGTCATGTAAGGCATTGTGCAATGCAATCCTGCGTGGTTAGTTTATGTCTGAAAGCTTACGTATATTTTTTTATACAGATACGTTTCTGCCTGCTGTCGATGGTGTAGTAACATCGATGCTTAATTTCAAGAGGGAGCTGGAATCAAGGGGCCATGAGGTCTACATATTCGCATCCGGGGACTCATCAACTCGAAAAGCGGTCAAAAAAGACCCGCATATAATTGTAGTAAGGAGTATGAAATTCAAGAAATACCCGCAGTATAACCTTGCGTTACTACCCATAATTGCTCCATTGAAGGAGATAAATATAGGCAAGGCAGACATAAGGCATGTTCAGACCCCGTTTACGATGGGATTCTACGGGCTTATGGCAAGCAAGGTGAATGGCACCCCTCTCGTATCGTCCTTCCATACCCTCTTTACGAACAGGGAAGTAATAAATCAATATCTTACGTCAAGCAAGAGGATGCAAAAGATCCTTGTCGACTACGCGTGGGCGTATGCGAGGTTCTTCTATAACAAGAGCGATGTCACTATAGCCCCGAGCAGGACGATAGAGCAGGAGCTTAACAGGAAGGATATACCGAATACCGCAGTAGTGGGAAACAGTGTAGACCTAAAAAGGTTCAATGCCGATGTAGATGGCAGCAGGATAAGGGATAAACTGGCAAAGGACGATGAAAAAATCGTGCTTTATATAGGCAGGATAAGCAAGGAGAAGAATCTAGACACGCTGATAAAGGCAGCCAAGATACTGAACAAAAAGAAGATAAAGTTTGTGATAGGCGGCACAGGCCCCAGCATTGCATATTATCAGTCATTGGTGTCCAAGCTCAATGTGGGTGGCAAAGTGAAATTTGTGGGCTTTGTAAAGGATGCAGAGCTGCCCGAATACTATGCAGCTGCCGATGCATTCTGCATTCCATCGACGTTTGAGACGCAGGGGATAGTGTCCCTGGAAGCAATGGCATGCGGGAAACCGGTCGTAGGCGCAGACTATCTTGCATTGAAGGAACTGATTGAAGATGGCCAGAATGGCGAAAAATTCGCCCCAAAAAGCAGTAATGATTGTGCAAGGAAAATAGAAAAGGTTATAAATAATATAAGTAACTATAAGAAAATGGAAGAAACGGCTAAATCCTATTCCCTAAAGAAGACTACTGATGATTTACTGAAGGTTTATAAGGAGGTAATTGATAAAGAAAAATAAAAGCACCACGTGCTTTGATTATTGAACATTAACTAGTACAAGGCGATTCACTGGACGAGAAAGACATAGAAATAAAGGATATAAAAACACATATCAAGGACACATTAGAAGGAGTAGGCACTGCAAAGCAGGGCACCCCTGCAAAGGCAAATGCGCTTCCGCAAAGGAAGTCCCTCAATGACATAATAAAAGAGTCTAACAATAAGGAAGCTGAAGCCCTAAAGTCCAAAATAGACGACTTAAGGAAGCAAAGGAACGATTTTATACTGGAAGCCAAATCATACCGAAGGAAGCTGGAGTACAAGGAAGCAGAATACGCCGCAATATCCAAATTCCTCGAATCGACAAACAACAGCAAGGAATCAAGGGAAATGGGCCAGTTGAAGAGGCTCAAGAATAGGCTGGAATTCAGGCTTTCTACAGAAGCCAGGATGTCACTTCAGGACGAGCGCGATATCGTCAGGAAGATAGATGAAATAGATATCCAGCTAAAGAAGGTAGGCAAGGTGATACACCTAAGCAGAAAGGTAGAGTTCGTAAAAGGGGATCTCGAAACGTTCAAAAACAAGCTGATAGAAGCTGACAAGAAGATAGCGGATCTTGATGTTCAGCTTGATGATTTATACAGGTCGCTTAGGCGGGTATTGAAGATAGATACATCCAGAGCAAAGCCGATGAAGCCCAAAAGGCAGCAAGGCCCTTCTGCACCTGAAATAAACATGGAAGATATAGCAATAATAAAGACAAAAGGAAAAACTAAAGAAATCAAAGAAGAAACAAAGATAGAATAGTAAGGTGTTGAATTGAAAATATCTTTTTTTGGCGCGGCCGAAGAAGTAGGCCGCAGTTGCATAATGGTAACTACGAAAAATTCTAAAATCCTGCTCGATGCAGGAGTCAAACTGGGAAGCGATGACCAGTATCCTAAGATTACAGATGAGATGCTGAATGAAATAGATGGCATATTCATCTCACATGCGCATCTTGACCATAGCGGATACCTGCCACATATAATGAGCGCAGGCTACAAAAACAAGGTATACGCTACAAAGCCGACCATGGAACTGATACAGGTGCTGCTGAGCGATTATATGCGCCTGTCGAAGCCCTCCAATGTCACAAAAGCAGGATTGGAAAGGCTCGTGAAGAGCTATCACGTATTGGAATACAAGCAGGCATTCAAGTTCAGGGACCTTACAGTAACCTTCATACCTGCGGGGCACATACTCGGAAGTGCCTTGATAAAGATCGATGACGGAGAGAAATCCATCATATATACTGGGGACATAAACATAGCAAAGACCAAGCTATTCAATGGCGCAGACCTTAGGAACCTCAGCGCAGATGCGCTCATAACAGAAAGTACGTACGGAGGCGAGAGCGACATATTCAAACCCCAATCAGAAACCATAACCAGCATGGTGAAAAGCATAAGGGAGACGATAAAGGCCGGAGGCAAAGTCATAATACCAAGTTTTGCCGTAGGGAGAGCCCAGGAAGTGCTGCTGATACTTGACGATTACATGAATTCGGGCATGATACCAAAGGTTACGATATATGTGGATGGCATGATAAACAAAGCTATGCGCATACACAGGCACAATGTCATATACTGCAAAAAAGAGCTGCAGAGCAAGATACTGATGAGCGATTACGATCCGTTCAAGAGCGATAACTTTGAGATGGTAGAAAAGAAAGGCACGCGTACGCGTATAGTGAACGATGACCAGAGCAGCATAATAGTTACTACCAGCGGAATGATAACCGGCGGTCCAATAATGTTTTATTTGTCAAAGCTTGCATCTAACAGCATGAATAAGATGATATTGGTGGGATACCAGGCTGAAGGCACTATGGGCAGAGACCTGCAAGAAGGTGCCCGGGAAATAGAGATAGACAATAAAAAGATAAAGATAGAGATGGATGTTGAGCTTTACCATCTGAGCGCCCATGCCGACAGGCACCAGCTTGAGACTATACCTGAAAAGATATCCGGCCTGAAAAAGATATTCATACTCCACGGCGAAATAACCAAGTCAAGCTCCCTCAAAAGCGCATTTTCGGACAGGTATGAGACTATAATACCTAAATTGGAAGAAAGCTTCACTATTTAAGCATTGTGGTATACTTCAAAATTTGTCTAACTGGCACAGATTTCTGCAGCCCTTCAAGAAATAAAAGAGAAGTAATAAATAGCAATGGCATAAAAGTAGAACGTAGTCCGGTGCCTATATGAAAAAAAAGCAGTCCGACGATAAGAAGGAAATAGAAGAGATAAAGCGGCTTAAAGATCTCGAAGAGATAATAAAGCGCAGCAGCATGGAAAATGTGCTCATTTCCGGAGCGTCTAAAGATTTTGAAAACAGCAACAATTCCACAGCAGATACAATAATCAATTCATTATCGAAGGGCAAGTTCGAGAGCAAAGACATAGCATTGCTTGACAGGCTTACCCAGACAACAACGCATGTGCATTTTTCAAAAGCCAAGCGCAGCGCAGCGCAATCCCATAATGCGCATTCAAAGAGCGTTTCAAATCCTGCAAGGCATAAACCCCTAAAAGCAAAAAGTCAAAAATCAAATATAAGGCATTCTAATGCTAAGGGAAAATCCAAAAAAGCAAAAAACATAAAAAGCAGGAAGAGGAAATAATAATGCATTTTGGGCTCATGGCTCAGGAGTAGAGCGTCCGCTTTGCATATCCTAAAAGGTCAAAAAAGCGGAAGGCCGCGGGTGCGAATCCCGCTGAGTCCACAAAACTCCTCAGAAAGAAGTTTTATCAAGAAGATGAGGGAAATTTAGGCGACAAGAAGACGATAAAGTTACCGGACATACGCAGCATATGGCGATTATATGAGAATTCGGAATGTCTCTACAAATCCGTTTGATCATCCTAGTATCTTTCGATATGAGATAATTTCCAAAATTAATTTGATTCCACAGATACACTATAATGGTAAGGGCTTCATCTGCGCTCTTGTCACCTCTAGATGTCCTGTGGGCTGTAAAGATTGTATGTTTTTCTCCAATATGGCCGAAAGCAAGAATTTGTATAATACAATGACATCTCAACGGATTTCAAATTTGATGAAACTAGTACAGGATTCTAATACTGGTTACTTGTTGGTATCTGGAGGGGGTGAAGGTTTTCTAGAACCAAACCTAATGTACCTAATAATCGAAAAGACAAAAGCAGATGTTACGTGGATGGTTACTAGTGCATTATGGGCTAGGGATAAAAATGTTGCTAGAAAAATCCTCAAAAATATGCATGATGCATTTTTACGCGGAAATCACAAAGAGCACAACAGAAAAATTGTTTGTCGCGTAAGCTTTGATACGTTTCATGTAGATGCGCTAAATCTGCAAAAAACAGAGCCCTTGAAGTATGTCAAGAATTTAATTGAGTTGTTTGAAGAACATTATCCAGATGAGACTGGTTTTGTCCTAATGCTCCACGGCCTACAGGGCGAGGAAACACTAGTTGATAGATTGTGCAAAGAAATTATGGGGGAGAAAATAGTTAAAGACCTGCCCTCCAATGGAGACGTAAAAGTAACAGAATCTGCTATTACAATCAGATTAAAGTCGGGCT
>DAHXGO010000110.1:0-2290 GCA_027332905.1 Microcaldota archaeon
ATCTAAAGGAAAGTTCGATATAATAAATCTATTTGTAGTCAACAGGGATCCCAACCCAAAAAGGCTCTATAAACGGTTTGGATTCAGGACATGGGGCATAGCCCCAGGGTTCGTAAAGAGGAAAGGCAGGTACATGGACGTCGAATACATGTTCCTTGACCTGAATAAGCTAAACCATGGCAGTGCAAAAGCAAAAACCGCAAAGACGGGTCGCTGACGCTGTGTCTATACGCGCCTTAGCACTCCATGCTGTACATGCACATCGTCAAGGTCCCCGTTCTTTTCCATGTACTTCTTCATATCCAAAAGAGATGTCATAGTCAACATCTGGCTTACGCTTATTATGTCATCCCATACGCTCTTGAATGCCTTTGTATTGACAAAGTCCTTATTGCCCTTGCTATTTGCGAGCAAATTGCTATCTGCCTTAATGCATGTCTCGTACCTGTCAAGATAGTCAAAAACAATAGCAGTCCTTTCAGTGGTAGACCCGCTCGGCTTAGTTTCGCGCACCCTTGCTATGAACTTATTCAGTGTGCTTTCCGTAATTCTCATAATCATTTCATTTAAATCCCAGCATTCTGAATTAAATCCCACGAATGGATATTTAACAAGCCCCCCAAGTAAGTCCCTTGTTACAGGGGCTTTTAAGAAGCCATCACCTTCATTATCCACGCTGAACTTAAGATAAGTGCTGTCTTTAAACATCTCAGCAAGCCTATCGATAGATGCGGTATAAATATCGTGCACAGGCAGCTGCACACTCTCCGCGGCAGCAGGCTTCTTCCGTGCTGTTTTAGTAACCATGTATGACCCTCTAAAAATATTGGCTATAGTCATATTTAAATTATTTCTACAAGATTTACTTGCGTGATGATTTTGAGACCTGGCCGCACTGCTTCAAAAACAAATAAACTTGCAGTCACATTTGCAATAGTTGTAATATCAGCTATATTATTGAAAGGGTATGTATCTGCGGCATTTTCCCCAACAGAATTCAGCGTAGGCGGGCATTCATACCGAATTACATATGTCGCACAGACAACGCAAAAGTGGCAGCAGGGTCTTATGAATAAAACAATAACAAATTCAACCATAGAGCTCTTTCTTTTTCCTAGCATGTCAAATGCACCCTTCTGGATGAAAGATGTCACTTCGCCGCTTGACGTGATATACCTTAACGGAAGCAGGGTCGTAAGCATAATGCACCTACCGCCATGCTCTTCGTATGATCCAAGCCAGGAAAACTGCACAATGTATTTTCCTGGCGTTATGTATGACAAAGTAATAGAGGCACATCTGGGGTTTGCACAAACTGCGAACATAAGCTATGGCACTAACATATCAATAAAATGATTAGCCACATCACCCTACAGCTCAAAATAGCCGCTGCATTAAAAGCAGCCTATCCTGCAATTGAACCTACAAAATCGTACTTATCAACTGCAGAGAACCTAATCACCTCGCATTCAAATCCCAAGTATTTGTCAAATGCGCGATCGTTAGCCACTACAATGACTTTGTCATACATCTTCTTCCTGTTTTGAATCATAGCAGCCGAATCATCGGCTTTCTTGCTGCCTGTTTCGTACTCAACTGCAATGCGCCTGCCCATGTAAAATGCAATTATATCTGGTCCGAATGAGTTGTTGTATATCCTATTTTTTATCCCCAGCATGCTCAAGCGCCTGCCTATGATGCCAATTGCTATATCGTGCTCTGCGCTGTTATGGCTGTTTGATATGTACCACGTTTCAGCGCTGCTGCCCTGCTCAATAACACATTCCTTTATTTCTCCTTCACCAATCATTTCACAAAGCAGCCTTGCGGCTTCTTCGCTCTGATCAATACCCCCTAAAAGCTCATCCCTGCGTATCCCCCCGCGTGACATCTCAAGCACCCTAAATCGCATATCCTCGCAATATCCCTCATGTTTGGCCAACTTTATGATAACCGGATTCCTGATGCCAGCACCGGTAACCATTGCAATGCCCCTAGGCATACTCCTAAGCCTCTTCTTTATCTCTATGAACCTGCCGGATTCATTACCACCAGAAATAAAATTTGCCACGTAATTAAGCTCTTCAGGCTCTTTTATGCAAAAAGAGGCAAGCATGGCAGCATTGCCCCTGAGATCCTTGTCTACCAATTTTGCCCTTTGCGATAAAGCTATTATTCCGATGCCATACTTTCTACCTTCTGCAGCTATCTTGCCTATAACTGGGTTGTCCCCAAGCCTTTCTGCCTCGTCTATGACTATATAAAATCTCGGCGACGGCCTCTTTTCCAG
>DAHXGO010000111.1:0-2229 GCA_027332905.1 Microcaldota archaeon
ATCAGGGCCGGCAGTGTTCGGATGACCATCATGTCCAAACGTACGGTAATCCAGTCCCGTTCAGCAAGCTTCCCGAAAACCTGGTTTATCAGGGATGATTTGCCATAGCGCCTGGGATTGAACGATGAGTAATATACCTCTTTTATTTTAACATTTTTGTCCAAAAGTTTCAACAAATCCAATAGCACCTTATAGCTTCTGCTTATGAATGCGCTGCGCCTCTCCCGTATTATGAGTTGAAAGAGCCCCGTTTTAATGCCGAAGAAACCAGACATTATATCATTGCATGTCCTTTTGCCCCTGATTGTCAGGATGGCATATGAAAAATAGGCTATTGATTTTGAAACCGTTTTGCGGTATATTCCCCAGTTCTTTACATGGGTTCTTACTCCGACCACAAGATCGTAGTCCTTCAGATATTTTATTATCTCTGATACTTTATCTGGAGGGTGCTGCATGTCGGCATCCATTACGATGAGATACTTTGTCTTTACCATCAATGCAGCATCTATGACGCTGGCAGAAAGCCCGTGTACTCTTTTAGCCCCCCGATCTAAAAGATCTACCTGTCGGTTTTTTTTATTTATCGCGATTACTTCTTCGCGTGTGCCGTCAGTCGAACCGTCATCTGCAACGATTATAGATACGCCAGGATACATCTTAAGCAGCTTGGATGTGATCATAGGTATATTCTTGTATTCGTTTAAGGTAGGTATTATTATGGTAAAATCAGGGTAAGACTTTTTCATCGCAAACACGCAAGATTTATATAAAATAACTTCGCTTAATATTCAATCCTTATCGTATTAGCATTATAAATCCTTTACTTTTATAATGCTTAATCGCTGTGGTCCGCATGGATGTAGAAAATAAAACGCTGGGAAACAGGCTTCTGCGCTACGCCAAAACCGATTATGCGTATTATTTCGTCGTATACCTAATACTTGCCATGGCTGTATTTTTTCCGATAACATTGCATATGAATTCCGTAGTCCCTGGAAGCGGAGGCGACACTTACCAAAGCTTATGGGGAATATGGTGGGTCAGCTATTCTACATTCGTTTTGCATACAAGCCTATGGCATACCAGCCTGCTTTATTACCCTATCGGCGCTAACCTGGTATATGAAACGTTCTCGCCCCTGCTTGCAATACTTTCTGCGCCTTTTCAGTTGATAAGCATACCATTCGCATATGACCTTATGTTTTTCTTTGGCTTTGCCATATCCGGAATAGGCATGTACGTGCTTGCAAAATACCTGATAAAAAATAATTATGCAGCGTTCTTCGCTGGCCTTGTTTTTTCATTCAGCGCAGCACACGTTGCACAATCATATGCGCATATCCAATGGATGGTTATGGGTTTTGTGCCATTGTCGCTTTACTTCCTGCTTACTATGATGGAGGAAGGCAATGCACATAGGGCGCGCAGCTCTTTTTGGCTTGGATTGTCATTCGTATTCGCAAGCTTCATGGGAGGCATAGAAGAGGGCATAATGGTTATAGTTTTAATAGTAGCCGTAATCGTCTATTACCTTGCGATAAAGGAAAAAAGAGCATTCGTCATAAGCAAGAAATTTGTAAAATATTCTGTTTTTGCTCTTATCGCCGCATTCGTCTTAGGTTCGTGGGGCTTCATACCCATATTGCACGTAATAGCAAATCCGTCGCAGTCTTCTACGGTTAACCAGTATACGCTTGCACAATCATCGTTATGGAGCGACAACATATTATCATTTTTCGTGCCCAGTTATTACAATGGGCTTTTCAATAACGGCAATTCAAATTTCATGTATGGCATATATGAAACTGACCCTACGGAGCAGATAGCATTCGTAGGCTACATAGCATTAATACTCGCTTTATACGGGTTATATAAAGAAAGAGGTAATAGGGTTGCAATAGCGTTCGCGATTGGAGCCATATTCTTTGCATGGCTCGCAATTGGCCCGTACCTCAAGATTGGAACAGCCGTCACAAGCATACCTGGGATATATGTGCTTTATCATGCGCTGCCCGGATTCAATGTATTTAGGGAGCCAGGAAGGTTCGATATGGTTGCAATGATGTTCGTCGGCCTGCTCGCTGCATATGGCATAGCGCACTTATATGAATTGAAGCAGCTGAAATCTGATAAGACAAAAAGGATCGCAGCAGTTGCAATACTATCATTCGTATTCCTTATAGGCAGCGTTGGCATGCCTCTGAACAAAGCTTTCCTGCCTTTGAT
>DAHXGO010000112.1:0-2210 GCA_027332905.1 Microcaldota archaeon
ATTCAATAACTATCGTTGACGTTCCTCAACCAGGAAGTGTCTTCAAGCCCGTTGGCAGCCCACGCGTATTCATATCTCCTATACACTTCTACCTCTTCAGTATCTGTTTTGTCAAAAGACTTCATCAATCCATCGAAATCTTTCAACTTTGAACCAGATGTATAATTCCTATCGCTAATATAGGCTCTTATATCCTTTCTGCTTCCTATCTTATCAACATAATAAATCGTTCTGGTCTCTTCGATAGTAACGTCTTCATCTAACCTGTACGAGTTAACGGCTTCTTCCTCTGCTCTTATAACAGCATACGTATAGGAATCCCTATATTCCAGTATAGCCCTTTCGTCCTTCGTTCCCTTCTCGCATAGCTTATATATACCATATCCGCTGCCTACTACTTCATACGCTTTGCCCCCTTTTTCTATTAATCCAAGTATCTCAGTGTGTTCTGCGTAGCCAAAATCAATCATTACATGATAATTGGTTGTATGTCTCAACTCCAAAATAAACCTTCCCGTACTGTCTTCTTCAGTGTAATTTGCACAATCCCATCCATTTCTAGCATCATGTACAACGTTGCACTTTATGCTTAAAAACGGGAGTCCCTCCTTGCTTATCCCTGTAGTTATGTCCTGATCTATCCCAGGGCCCTTGATTGATGCAGTATGCATTACCTTATCCCCGTCCGTGTCGTTCGCAGGCGCCTCTGCACCCTTTTTATTTTTTAGTATATCCATGCAATCAGAAACGGCTTAAGTTCGTCCACATATATAATACTTTTGCGTTTGGGCCGTGCTTTATCCGCCTATATAAACCTTTGGATGGTTTGGTCAGATGAAAGTCCAGCTACTGGAAATGAATAAATATGTGGTGCAGGCAATAATCCCTGTGGTGACGTGATGAACAAAGGCAAAAACAAAGGCGATGAATTCTGCTCAAAACCCATGCTTGGAAAGCTAATTTCACAAGACATTAGGATGGAAAGAGAAGCGGAGCAAAATCCGAGAGAGGCAAATTCCAGAGCCTTGAAGGGCAAAGGTACTTGGGAGGGTGCGCGTAATGCAAAGAAGCAGCCGGGCCGCATCAGCAAGATCATAGACGATGAACTTTCGGCTTAATTCCAGATCGATTAAAACCCGATAAAATCCTTTGCTCCTTTCCCTGTTGGAAACGCCCTGCCATTTTCTGCCTCTACGGGCAGCCCTGTCTCCTCGGCTACTCTCATGAGCTCGCTCGCATCCAGGACCCTGTCGAGAAACAGCTCAACGAACTCTTCGCCGCCCAGCCTTACTTTCCTTATCTTGAATACCTGGAACTGCAGCATGCCCCCTCTTCTCACCTTGAGCCTCACATTGCCGTCCCTTATTATCCGCAACGCGTTCTCGCTCGGCATCTTACCTAATTGTATTCTTCCTTGCCTAACAACTAAAAATGTTCTTTCACAATCTATTGCGTGGTACATTGGCGATAGTCCCCACCTCACCAGCGATTGCATCCTACTACTCGTATGCCTACTCAAAACTCCAATTCCTCAGCGGCTATCTGCACGTAGGCGTTTCGCTGCTTATCGCACTAATAATATTCGCGATACTGCTTTCCATACTTACCATGATTTTCGCGTATATGTTTGGATGGTTCGAGAGGAAGGCCATAGCGCGCATGCAGGCCAGGCATGGCCCGACATACCTTGGCAGATTCGGGCTGCTGCAGAACATGGCCGATGTAATAAAGCTGCTCGCCAAGGAGAACATAATGCCTTACAATGCAGACCGCTATCTGTTCCCGTTCATGCTCCCGATAGTCTACGCCATATTCTTCCTGATACTGTTCCTTATCCCGTTCACCCCGTCATTCTTTGGCCTTGGCTCATCAGTCTCCCTGCTTGCAGTGCTCATGCTTGTGTCCCTCGTGCCGCTTCTCATGTTCCTTGCCGGATGGACAAGCGGAAACAAATTCGGGGCGATAAGCGCGCAGAGATCCATACTCATGCTGCTGAGCTACGAAATACCACTTGTCCTGGTAGTCGCCGCAGTCGCCATGCTGTCACACAGCTACAACCTGCTGTCAATAGTCTCAGCGCAGAGCGGCATGTGGTACGCAGTGCTTATGCCCCTTGGCTTCCTAATATTCATAGTAGTCATGCTCGCCGAACTTGAGCGCCCTCCCTTTGACCTGAGGGAAGCCGACAATGAACTGATAGCCGGCTGGCT
>DAHXGO010000113.1:0-2196 GCA_027332905.1 Microcaldota archaeon
CTTAGATGGCACCTGTTTGTCACCACAACATTTGCTAAGCCTGTGTGCGACTTGTGCCTCTCGCACATTCCGCAATCAAATGGGCAGTTGGCGCCCTTAGTCTCTGTTATATAATTAGGATTATCAAACCCTCTTCCGTAGTAATTGTACCTTCTCATTTTCATATACATGTCGTAGTCTTCCCAGTACTTCTCAATGCTCCATCCATGTTCTGGGCAGTTCTTCCTTATCATGACGTTATCGCCATCCTTGTAAATAGTGCCATCTATTATTAGCTTGCATTCCGGGCAGACGGTCTTTGTCTGCTCTATTACAGGCATTTTCTCTATCTCTTCGACTGTCCTGTGGTATGGAGCTAGGAGTGGATCCATTGTAGCACTATCAGATACATCAGTATCTGGCCTTACGTTGTTTATGTTTGATATAAGGTTCTGGTCTACTTCTTCGTCTAAAGTCTTGCTTACGTTTATTTGAACTTCCGCTTCGCTAAGCTTTGCACTCATCAATCCTGTTTCTTCCGACATAGTTAACACCACGTTAATTGATATGATGTGAATTCAAAGGCTTTTAAAGTCTTTTGGCGCAAAACTTTACTTTCTTTCAAAAATTGTTGGAATTTTGCGCTAATCTTGATCTGGTGCCTCAGAGGCATGCGTTTGGAAAAAACATATACGCAAAACATAAATATTTGAGAATCTAATTAAACCATAGGTGTTTTGAATGGCAGATGATATTATATCTTACCCATGCGGCGGAGCATTCGCCCAAAAAGTTGCAGCTCCGATTGGTAAACTAATCGACATTGAGGCTTACAAGAAAATACTTAGAGAATCCGACACAGCCTGATAGGCAATCGCTTCAGCATTACAAGCGCTTTTTTCCTTTCAACATACAGGTTAGTTGCACGAATCCCATGTAGGCGTACTTCTGATTTACCTAAATGCCTTTCTTATGGCACATATATGATTACATATCCAAACAGGGAAACCTATTTAAAGATTGCCATTCCATTTTGGAATGTGATATTATGGAGCCAGGAAAAAGTGGAGGAGATTAAGTCTATTTTTAAATATTTCTTTTTATACTGCCTAATTGTTTGAACGATTCGTAGTTATAAGTTTTCTTCAGTCCATGATATTGGTCCGAGTATTCGTTGTCGAAGAGCCTATGACCCAATGTGCCTATTATTGTATCTGTGATTATCATATCCTCAAGCTCCATGCCCTTTATGCTTTCATTGAAATCCTTTTTTATCATGTCTAAATCGTTCTCCTTCAATAAAGGACTTATGAATATCGCGCCATCTGGAGAATCTGTATCGCCCTCTAGTGAGTATTTGTTCGTTATGCTGCCCTCTATCTCTTTTATTATGTGTTCCAGAAGGCCTTTCCTTGTCTGCATGAATGCATTGCTATCCGTCAATGTTGCTATAAGCACAGCATTGTATTTCAGAGGAATGTTCTGCATTAATATAGTGGGTCTTTTGATTGTCCCAGTGTCACGAAGCTTCATATAAGCGTATCTTGAGGACTGAGACTTTAATTCATTCCTTTTGTTTATCTCATTTAGGTTTCTTATGCCCATATTCAGGTCCTTCATTACCGCGTATTCGCTCTTGGTTATCTGCCATGGCGTTTTCCTTATGAATTCTTTTTCCCTATGCCATACCCTTTCCTTAAGCAGCTCAAAGAACTCGTTCCTCAATGGCATGAATCCGTAATATTCCTTCAATGATGTGACCTGCCAGTAGGAGGGGAACATCTTTAGGCCTGAATTTACCCTTATATCATATATTAGATTTGCAACTTTTGCGTTGTCCTCGGCAAGGAAGTATATCATCAGGCCATATTGCCCTTTTATGAATGCGGCGAACTGCACCCTCGCCCTGTTTCGCAGGGCTTCGGAAACGATCTCTTTTGATGGGCTGCCGGCATTGAATTTCACGAATGCAATATACGCATTATACCCTAATTTTTCTGTATCTAGCTCTACGGTATATTTTATGAAATACTTCTCTTCAAGCCGCCTTATTCTGTAATGCACGGACGACGCTTTCATGCCCACTTTTATGCCTATTGCAGCAGTCGATTCCATGGAATTCATAGTAAGTGCAGTCAATATTGTTCGGTCTATCTGGTCTATTTTCTGCATATAAAGCTCTTCTATGTCTTCCTTGAGCGTTTCGGGCATTACGAC
>DAHXGO010000114.1:0-2182 GCA_027332905.1 Microcaldota archaeon
AAAAGCGAATTGTACGAATCTTTTACGGCCAGCGCAATGTCGAAATTGTCCGAATATGCATCGGCTATCTGGGTGAGACCCTCCCGTATTGACATGTTTTGTATGGATGCCGCACGTATTGCTTGCGGCAGATCCTGGCCAGACTGAACCCTCCTTCTTATTTCAATGAGTGCCGATTGGATGTCAGGATTTGGAGAGGCTGCGGCAACTCTACCCAGAGCGGCCGATATGGGAAGCTTTGACTGCATTAGCAAGGTCTTGAGATGCTGAAGCGATGACAGGATGCTGTTCTCCATGCCCATCTTGAGCCTTTGTCTTTCGCTCAATGCTTCCATCCAAAAAGATGCTATGAAAACCAGCAGATCTATGGAATAAGCCAGCAACGCCCCGTATCCTTTCAGGAAAATGGCGATTATTGCGAGTGACAATAAGAAGAAAAGTAGGGAGTTTGCTGTATAGTAGACTGTAAACCTCATGATATTGCGCCGTATTTCCTAATATATGCACGGGAGTTTACCGCTACATTGATGGGCAGGGTAAGCGCCTGCAGGAAAGCTGCGCGCTTCTTCATCTCTTTAAGTACGTTTCCTTTGGTCAAAAGGTTGGCAGTAGAAAACCTCGCGATTATTTTTGAGTTTTTTAGCTCCTCTTGGTTTATCCTGCCCTCGCTGACTACCTCATGGGCCTCAAATTCTGCACCCCTGTTTTCCGGTACCTGCATTTCATCCCTCGCAAGCCACCTGTATTCCACTATTTTATCTACTTTCCTTTCGGTGAGACCGTTTGACTTCATGAATATCGCGATATCCAGCATGCAAAGGGCCTGTGGTTCTACGCTCATCGGCTTCGTGGAAAGCCTGCTTACCAATGCTGTCTTGTCCAGATTGCTGTGCATTGTCGTTATGAACTGTACCCCTACATTCGCCCCAAAAAAAATCTCCCGGGCTTCCTCGCCCCTTATCTCGCCGACTATCAAGAGATCAGGCCTCATATGAAGCGCATTTATCACCTGGTCTTTTACGTGAATGTCCCTATCTCTTGTACCCCCCTGCAGGGCCACATAGTTGGAGTCCCCTTCTCCAAGGCGGATCTCATTTACGTCTTCTTCTATGCTTATGATTCTGCGGTAATAATATGAAAAGGAGGCAAGTGCTGAAAGCATTGTAGTCTTTCCCGATGATGGGGCCCCTGATATTATTATATTTGACTTTGCATCCATCGCCAGCCAGATATAGGACAGGATATCGGAATCTGCAGTGCCGTTTTTGAGCAATTCCTTCACGTCCAGTCTTGATCCGCCTGGCAGCCTTATTGTGGCGCTCGTGCCATTTATAGAGTAGGGAATTGTCTGTGCATGGAGCCTTGATCCATCGGGCAACTGGGCATCGATTACAGGGGTAACCGTGTTTATTTCCTTTTCTGTGGCCGCAATAAGCTTATTCAGCATATACCTGAAACTTCTTTCGCTCGTGAACTTTATATTCGTCTTGCAGAACCCATAGAGCGAATGGTATATGTATATGTTTGACTCGGGGGAGTTGACCACTATCTCTTCTATGTGCTCAGAGTCGTCCATCAGCATGCTGAAAGGCCCGGTTCCCATAGTCTCATGGGCTATAAGGTATGCGAGAAACTCTTTGCCTGAATTTGTGGCGTATCCGGAAAGCAGTTCTGCGGCAAGTTTTTCCGCTTCTGCTATGCCGTTTTTGGGGTTATACTGACCCAGCGCTATGAACCGCTGTATTATGCTGCTTTTTAACGCTTCTGCAAGCTGAATGTCTGGCTTTGATAGGTTGAATGCCAGAAGTGAATAGATGCTTTCTCCGCCGTGTCTGCCAACGGCCGCGAACCTTGCGGACATTTCAGGCTTATCCGGATATTCTTCAGATATAGAGAGGGATAACGGGGTGGGGTTTTCAGATAAGTTGCTCTTTGTTTCGTCTGTAAACTGTTTGAAGATTGATGGAACGCGCATTAAATCATTTACTTAAGTATATTATCATTTACTTAGGTAAACATATAAATACTTATCTTTACTATGCATATGGTCGTGAAATAGACATTTGTTTACTTCAGTTAACAACTTTGCACCATAATAAAAAGATTTATATATCTTATTTGAGAAGAGGGTATTATGGCGGGTGAGAATAAAGCTCCCGATAAAATTTGGGCGCTTAGGAAG
>DAHXGO010000115.1:0-2163 GCA_027332905.1 Microcaldota archaeon
AAAGCAACGTCACATTATTCAAGTATGGCAAGGTGAGCATAAACACAGATATAAGCGAGGAAATGAAGGAAGAGGCATTCATAAGGGAGCTGATTCATAAACTGCAGATGATGCGCAAGGAGGCAGGGCTGAAAAAGGCCGACAGGATAAAGCTGTATTACGATGTGATGGAATCTTCGGATGCGATTGTAATGAAAAACATCCAACTGATAAAGAAGAGCTTAAACGCAGTATCGATGAGCAAGCTGAAAAATGAGCATGACGGCGTTAATGAGATAGTCGTCCAAGGAGAGACATTCAAGGTCGTGCTTGAAGAGATCAAAAAAAGCGGTTAGGATTTCTTCTGCACTGCAGAAACTACCCTCCTGCTTTTGTAAGCCTTGCGCCTGCGCATATCGGACCAGCAATCCTTGCATATTATGAGTTTGCTTATCTTCGATGTGCGCTGAGAGCTCTTTATGCAGTCGTTGCATATCTTGCGCTTGCAGTAATTGCAGGCTTTATAAGCATATATTTCCTTCTTGCACCTTTCACAAAACATATTCATCCATTGCACCTTTAAAGACGTATTAAATATTTTACCGCTCTTTATAGAGTATAATCATAGATTAGATTGATATCCTTTCCAGTAGAATGATTGTTATGCAAACATATATAAAAACTTATGGTTGTACACTGAATCAGGCAGACAGCGACATCATTGCAGGAATCATAGGCGATGCAGGGATAGGGCGTTCAGGTTCTGAAGATGATGCGGATGTCGTGATAATAAATACATGCACAGTCAAAAGCGTGACTGAAAGGAAGATACTTGAAAAACTTTCGCGCATGGATAGGGGCGGCAAGAAGATAGTGGTGACCGGATGCATGGCTGCGGCAAATCCCGACCTCATAGCCAAGTATGCCCCTAATGCCAGCATAGTGACAATGCCGAATGTTTCACATATCCCGGGCATATTAGATGGCATTAATTCCGGAAAAAGATATGCCATAAATAAATATGAAGCGTCAGACAGGATAACTGGCTTCAAACCAGCTGGCAGCACAATAGCAAAGATACCAATAAGCGATGGGTGCTTAAGCAGCTGTTCGTTCTGCGAGACCAAGTTCGCACGGGGGACGCTCAATAGTTTTTCTGAAGACCTAATAATCAATGCGATAAAATACAGCATAAAATCCGGCTCTAAGGAGATACAGCTTGCATCCCAGGACACCGGCGCATACGGGTTGGACAAAGGCACAAATATAGCGAGGTTGATGCATAGGATATCTTCCATAAACGGAGATTTTAGGGTAAGGATTGGCATGCTAAATCCCGAACACCTCGGTAAGTACATGGATGACATGGTAGATGCGTTCAGCGACAAAAGGTTTTATAGGTTCATCCACCTCCCAGTCCAATCTGGCAGCGATAGAATATTGAAGGCCATGAGGAGAAATTATACTGCCGAAGATTTTATTGATAGAGTGGCAAAATTAAGAAAGGAGATAAACGGGCTCTCGCTTGAAACCGACATAATAGTCGGATTTCCAGGGGAGGCCAAAACAGATTTGGAAGCTACCATAGGCCTTATGAATTGCGTAAAACCAGATGTTACCAACATATCCCGTTTCGCGGCAAGGCCCCATGCATCGGCAGCGCGCTTGAAGCAGATAAAGCCAGAAGAGGTTAAGGAAAGGAGTTCCCAGGTATTGAGGGTCGCAAGGCGTATACAGCATGAAATAAACAATAGTTTTATAAATAAGAAAATCGATGTCTTAATGACTGAGGAAACGGAAGCATCGGTGAACGGAAGAACTGATTCCTATAAGCAGGTGGTCATAAAGAAAACAGGCACATGCATCCCTGAAGTAGGAATGCATTATGTTGCATCTGTCTATGCAGAATCAGCAAATGTACTGTATGGCAAAATAATATAGTGGTTGCATGTATTCTGATGAGATATTGGATTTTTTAAAATCTGCAAAAGTCAATGTTGGGGACGAGATACGCGCCACTGCTAAGGGTTTGGATATAGAAGGAGAGGTAATGCCGAATACCGAAGCCACGAACCGCGACATAATAGTGATAAAACTTAAGAACGGGTATAACGTAGGCATAAATTTCAGAAAGGTAAAGATTACAAAGGTTAAATCGGGAAGTGGGATGCCAAGCTTCCCGAA
>DAHXGO010000116.1:0-2160 GCA_027332905.1 Microcaldota archaeon
ATACCTATATGCGATTCCTATACTAACATATCTGCTAAGAAATGTTATTGAACCGAACATTATACTGCCAAAAATGGAAAATAAAGATGCCACCATGGTAATAGTAGAAAATTTTTTGACGCGCTCATTTTCGTCGCTAAAATTGCTTGCAATTATGGCGTTCATGCCTGGGGAGAACGCCCCCCTTATGCCGCCTGCCCCTCCGCTTATGCCTGCAATTACCATACCGACTATTACCAATATAATATTTGAAGAGAGCGCTATAAGCAATGCCCCGGCAAACGTAAAAGCTTCAGATATTATCAATTCATATCTGTATCCGTGCCGATCGCCGATTGCCCCCAGCGTGAGAGTCAAGAAGATGGCAAACAGCATCGTAGTTGCCGCAACCAAGCCTATGTCGATTATGCTTATGTGCAGCACAACGAGGTATAATGAAAACGCGAGAGTCATGTATATCAAAGCCATGCTCCTAAGCGCCCTGGAGTATACTAAAAATTTGAATGTTTCTTTAGGGTCGACCATTTTATTGCCTTCATAACTTAACTTTGCCACATTTAACATTTAAGGCAGGTTATGTATTCTGCATCAATTATATGAAAAATACGCAACACTATTTTTAAGCAGTATATTTTTGATAGACAAAGTAGAAAAGGATTTAGGTTTGATATCTGAAACCCCAGAAAGAACAAGAAGTTTGAGTCGCCCATGGATAAGTCTCCTTCGGAGATAAGCATCAATAGGCTTTCAGAAGATTTTGGTATCTCGATTAACTGACATCCTCTCCTATCTGAGGGATATGAGGTTCCTCTTGCACTTTGCTTCTGTCTTTATCCGTCCTCACATGTTGCCATCAGAGCGGGTTTCGGAACTATTACTGGATTCAAGGTCTCAGAGCATCAATAGAAACGTCAAAATAGGCAGGGTGTCATTTTATTTAAATTATTTAGTTGAATTTTGCTTGTTCAGCAGGGCATCGAATGACTCCCCCAGGGTTTTTCTTAACATCCCGTCAAGCCTTGCCATATGTTCTATGCCATGGTTTATGAGTGCCTGGTTTCTAAGCAATTCTGTCGCCTTTTCTTTATTTAAAAAATTGACAAAAAGCACATCTTTGACTTCTCTTACATCAATAAGTCTTTCCGCAGATAGTTCTTTTATCCTCGATTCTGCTTTATCCTGCGCATATTGAATTTTGACTATGCTTGATAACATATCTTTAAAGACAGTGGGAACGTCCAGATTTTGAATCCTATCTTGCATTTCTTTCAACGAATTATAATCTATCCATTTTCCCACTATTTGTTTGGCATTTTTGTTCTGCTGGAATAGATTCATCTCCATTTGATAGTCCAACTCATTAATCTCTTTCATTTTTGAATTGTATTCGTTGGTAGAGTTTTCATTTGCAAAACTTAAATTGTCAATAATCGCTTTTGACTCTTTATACGCGGCTATCCTCTTTTTCTTAAGCGCATTTCTCTCTTTTAGCAATGAATATACATTGTTTACCATAATGTTCATTTCGTTATCATTTTGGATTTCCTTATATGCCCAAATCGCTATTTCACGCGATTTATACCAGAGCGCCTTTTCGTTGCAAATTGCACTGACTGCATAATTTACTGCAACGACAAGCTTATTATCTCCCTCTTTTGTGCACACCATATTTACAACCTGCTAAAAATATTTTAGTAGAATTGTACCAATCCAGATATTTATTAGTTCTTTTGTATAACCATATGGTTCTACCTTGACTCCCTATATGCTTCAAGGGCTTCCACCAACTCAGGGTAGCCAGTTATATTGGCGCCTAAATAATCTGCTGCTTTTTGGTACCATTCGGGCACTATGAATTTGGTTTTTGAAATTGATTCCTTTAGATCCGCAAAGGATATCAATTGTTTGGTGCCCGTGCTGCTTGATATTGACCTTGACCATACCGTCCTAGCAGCATCTTCGCAGATTGATTGAATATCTGAATGTGAGCAAAAGCGTGTCAATTTTGCCAGAGAGGTAAAATTTATATTTTCTTCTACAGGCCTTCCAGATAGATATTTTTTGAAAAGCGATATTCTCACCTCTTCGTTAGGTGCAGGCACATATATCGTCCTGCCGAATCTGCCGCTTCTCCTTAATGCTGAATCTATAAGCCATGGT
>DAHXGO010000117.1:0-2159 GCA_027332905.1 Microcaldota archaeon
TCACTGGCAAGATATGGAAATGCTTTATTCCCTTCTGCGTTTGCGTTGGCATCTAGGCCTTTTATCCCAGGCTCTGGGCTTATACCGCAATCTATTATGACTTTTGAATGAGGCGTCTCCAATAAAAGACTGCTCCTTCCAACCTCCCTGAACCCTCCTAACGCAGTAGCCTTGAGCCATTCGCTCTTTAGTATCTGCTTGTTTATGTTCTTGCCTACGGTTGAAAGAAATTTCTTTCTGAACTCGCTTTCGTTGAACATTAGCTGCCGTACGCCTTTTATGGTATCGCTGTTCATGGTCGGGGTGCGCAATACTTTTGGGGACCAATTAGTTTTGATAACGATCTCCTTGAGCGTGGATCCGCTTTTGCCTATGACCAATCCGGGCTTGAGCGCCTCTATATATACTTCTGAGAATTCCGGCACGAATTTTATGCTTGATGTGATTGCTTCTTTTGGCACCAGCTCATTTATTATGGCCGTTGCCTTTTCAGGCTCCATCAAAACTGAACTGTCGCTGCGCATTATAAGTTTTTTCTTTATTGCCGAAGCTATGCCCCTTATTATTGTTTCTTCGTGATAGACCGCCTTTATGTTTTTAAGCGTTACTACTATGTCAGGGCCTTCGAATTCAGCTTTTATAAAACCTGCATCTTCGGGGAGCATCTCCCTTATCCTTTTAAATATCTCTTCGTTCCTGGCTTTTCCTTCAGCATCCTTGTCATTGATCTTCTCTTCCAAAATATCACACCATATAAACAGAAATAACTGCCAAAATCAAAATCTCCATCAAAATAATAATTAGGATATGTAAAAAGTGCTTACTTAGAAGCACCAACGATCTTCTCAAGATCCTTTCCAGTATATTCCACATATCCATCTTTTGTTATTGTAGCTACGGTTATATTGTTGCCCGTAGCAGAATCCCTTTTCATTGCTATATTAAGGGCCTTTGCGGCTATCTTTACCGATTCCTTTGCAGTCAGCCCTTTTTTGTATGTATCCTCCAGGAACCCCAACGCCGTGAGCGATCCGCTTCCGGTTGAAGTAAACTTTGATTCGCTAGAATATCCGCCAGCTGCATCAATGTTGTATACTTCCCCGTCTTCGCCTTCGATTCCACCATCGACTCCAGCTATGATCAACTGCACATAAAAAGGCATCATTTTGTTTTCCTGCAGTATTATAGATAACAGCGTAGCTGCAGATTTAGGAGATAGTGGCCTTCCCTCATTCATCTTATAAATTTCATTTTGTATTTTTATTATCCTTATGAGCTCCTGTGCGTCTCCTACAAGGCCCGCTATGGTCATACCAAGATTCTCGTCTATCTTCCACACTTTTCTTGCTTCTGTGCTTGCTATAAAGGTATCCATCGTTGCCCTAGAATCTGCACCAATTACGACACCGTCGCTGCAAACCAAACCAACAGTCGTTGTGCCTTTCATATATTCTTCAGTATATTTCTTGTCCATTTTATCGCCTTATATGCCGCATTAAACTATTTATTGCAGAATTCATTTTATTATTGAACTGCTCAAACAATTATGAATCTGACCGTAGTAGTCATCCAACCCAAATAAAATAACGCATGCGCAAGATTAATATAAAATAAAATAAAGCGCAGTCAAACGTTTTATTAATCTGCGCAAAACTATAAAAGACTTGCTATTATGGGCTAGAATTCCAGCATGCTTCCATTGCCGACAAACTGGTGCTTCATCTCGCAAAGCTCAGCATAGCCAAATGTTCTGTGCAGCTTAGTTATTTTTACCTTATATATGTTACCTATTCTTGTCTTTGCATTCTTTATGAAGATTACAAAGTCCCCTAGCTTGCCTATACCTTCACCTCTGGCACCCTTTGCATCTATTTTTATGGAGTATTCCATACCCTCTTCTATACTCTCCTTTATTCCATAGTCGTACATTTTCCCACCCTTGAAATGCGTTCTGCCCAAAACATCCACGATTTGGGAACAGGCGCCTTTCAATATTATAAGATTAGCTTGACGCCTTTTTAAAGTTATTCTACAAAATCAAGATTCTTTGGCATTTGTCTAACCCATGCGAAAAAATATAAATGCGTCAATGTTTGCGCGACTTAAGATTGTATTTTTTCATTATTGACATGAGGAACAATCCGGTAATTATTGCAAGC
>DAHXGO010000118.1:0-2101 GCA_027332905.1 Microcaldota archaeon
TCATGTTTGGATTGAATCCGTGCACTTTCTTATAAGCGCTTTTCCTGACCATGAAATTTGAGCTGATTATCGATGGCCTGCCTATCAATATGAAGAATCGTATAAGCCCAACCGATACGAGTTTGAACCCTATTTTTATGCCGATTCCTGTCTCCTCAAGAGGTATTATTGGGCCTGTTGCAGCAATGCTTTTAGGATGATTTTGGAAATGCTCATAATACGAATTCAGCAGGCCTTTTGTTATCGCAGTATCTCCATCAATAAACAGGAAGAGGTCTCCCTTTGCTGCATTAGAACCGCTGTTTGAAAGCCTGCCGACAAACCCAAGATGCCTGTCAACAACGATCTTAATTCCCGGATACGTCTTTCGTGCAAGCTCGCGCGTGCCGTCGGTGCTGCCGTTGTCTGCAAGTATTACTTCGATGTCCTTGAAATCCTGTTCCTTTATTGCTTTGAGCGTAGCAACTATGTACTTCGATTCGTTGTATACCGGTATTATTATGCTTATTTTAACCATGGTCCCGTCCTCTGCTTTGCAAACCTACTGCAAAATACATTAGGAAACAATATAATCTAATACCTTAAAATACTGCTGGTTTGTGGACAACCCTTTCCGAAAATGCCCATCCAAATCTGGCAAACTGCTGCTACATTCGAAGTGCCTAATAGAGTTTTAACGCAATATCCTCAAAATCGCTAATGTTTATAAATCTATTCGATAATATAGTAGTGCCAATCAAAGGCACAACGCGCTCAGCCCTGTTTTCGGCTGGCTGTTGAAAAATTATTTGTCTTCAGGGTACATTATCAAAAATTATATTGATTGTTATGGAGTATACTAAATTTGAGAAAGCAAGAATAGTTGGTGCACGCGCTTTGCAGCTCGCATTCGGTGCTCCACCTCTAATAAAAGTTCCTACCGGGATCTCAAGCCCGCTGGATCTCGCCGAACTCGAATTCAACGACGACGCAATTCCTATTGTTGTAGTAAGGCCACACGCTAAATAAGGTTATTATTATGTCCGACAATTACGATGTCATAGTCGCAGGCGCTGGAATAGCAGGAACACTTGCAGCAGCCGCTGCATCAAAGGGCGGAGCAAAGGTGCTTTTGGTAGATAGGAATACTGAAGATATAGTAGGCAGGAAAACTAATTGGGGATGGGTATGCGGAGACGCAGTTGCAAAGACCCACATAGACATGATAGAAAGCAAGCTGAAGATAAATTTTGCAAAGCCCGAGCTGGATCACAGAGTAGATGGCGTATATGCCATAAGCCCGGACCTGAAGAAGAAGTTTCTATTCGAAGGCGAAGGCTACAGCCTCAACAGGCCCGCACTTGCAAGAAAATTGCTTAAACTGGCAATACATCACGGCGCACAGTACGTGCAGGGATACGGAATAGATGGGCCTTTGCTGGATGGCATGAATGTCACAGGTGTGTTTGGAAGGGACAGCAACCAAAAGCCGTTTGAATTTAAAGGAAAACTCGTGATCGACGCGCTTGGAATATCCAGTATGATAAGGAGAAAGCTTCCCCAAAACGATTATGTCGAAAGAGAGGTGAGTCTAAGCGACGTAGAGTCGACAGGTAGGTATATATGTGATTTCGAGCAGGACGGGGAAGACCTTGCATATTATGATCCAAACAATGCGCTAATACATCTCAATCAGCAACTTGCGCCTGGAGGATACGGATGGGTATTTCCAAGATCTGACCACAGGCTTAACATAGGGCTCGGCGTAGAGAAGGCAAGCCTTGATATAAGGAACAAGAAGTTAAACGAGAAAGACACGCTTCACACTCTGATAGACAAATATGTTAAGTGGAATCCACTTATAAAGAGCATAAAGATAGTGGAGGATGACAACAATGGAAAAGGATACTGGTCCGTTCCTGTCAGGAGGCAGATGGACAGCTTGGTGTTCAATAATTACCTTGGCGCTGGAGATAGCATGGCGATGCCTAACCCAATAAGCGCAGGGGGCATAGGCCCTGCAATGGTGGCAGGATATCTTGCAGGCGAGAGCGCAGCGCAGGCAATAGAAGAAGGAGACACGAGCATAGAATCTCTATGGAGATACAATCTCAAGTACAAC
>DAHXGO010000119.1:0-1988 GCA_027332905.1 Microcaldota archaeon
GAGCAGCTCACACATCTGTTTGATACAGTTAGGGATCTATGCGGTGAGGCAGAAAGTGTCTACGCGTATGGTGCAAATGGATTTGTGAGGCGCAGCAAGATATACGATACTTATGATGCCATAGGTACCTTAATCAAACTAAAAAACAAGGCTGTTGCGAATATTTCTGGTTCATGGTCGTCAAATGCTGTCAAAGATATAAACCTAAAACTATACGGACCAGAGATAAATATAGGTTTCAATAATTGGAACTTTGATACGGTAATAAGCTCAAAGCGTGCCAGGAACCTGAATGTTCCCGGATCGAATGATATATTCTTTGTAGAGGATATGGCATTCCTGAAAGCTATCAGAAGTGGCAGCACAGAATCGATAATGTGCGACTATGAAAACGGCGTAGAAACACTCAAACTTAGTATTGCTGCAAAAAAGAGCCTGGAGACCGGGGTACAGGTCAAGGTTTGAGAACAGACCAAATCTGTATGGTGAAAGAGATGACCAGAAACATTGGCATACAAGCTACGAAGAAGTACCTTTCAAAAAACATGAGGCCGCATATGCCAGAGGTATTAAGAGGCAAAGGCATACTTGTGTACGACAAGAAAGGTAACGAATTTTTTGATCTAACTTCACAGACAATGAACCTCAATCTCGGTCACGGCAACCAAGCAATTATTGGTGCAGTCAGAAGGTTGTTAAATAAGAAAGAATTTACATATTACGTATCTCCATGGTTTGAGAGCAGCTATACGGTAGAACTTGCCAGCAAACTTATCAGTCTTGCCCCGAAAGGACTGGCAAGAGTAAACATGCAGATGTGTAACGGAAGCGACGCAAATGAGGATGCCTTTAAGCGTGTAAGAAAATATCATCTGAAACATAATCCTTACCGAAGATCGATGATAATGTCATTTTATGGAAGCCACTTGGGCGTCTCTTCCGAGACGATCAGCGCATCTGGCGAGCATTTTGGAAAGGAAGCTTACTTGGGTGGATCTGGTAACTTTGTTTTTATGGAACCGTGCAACGTCTACAGAAGACCGCAGGAAATGTCAGTAGAGGAGTACTCTAAGATGAAGGTTGACGAATTTGAAAAAATAGTAGTCAAAAGGGGAGGCGATATTGCAGGAGTGATAACAGAACTGGTGTCTTTCGATGCTGGAATCCTTGTTCAGCCGAAAACCTTCATAAAAGGGATTGAAAGGGTATGCAGGGATCAGGATATAGCGCTGATTATAGACGAGGTACAAACCGCATTCGGTTGGTGTGGAGACATCTTTGCTTCCAATATTTACGGAATACGACCCAGCATCATAACAATGGCAAAGGGGCTGACTGCAGGATTCCCTGCCCTTGCCGCATCTATTTTTAGAGATAAGTACGACATCCTAGAGCCCGGAACAAGCGAGTATACATTCGGAGCACAGTCTATCAGCTGCACGGCTGCATTAGCAAATATCAATCATCTTCTTAATTCAAAGCTACCGGAAAAAGCTAAGGAGAAAGGTAATAAATTCATGAGGCGCCTCGGAGAGATGAAAGAAAAATATCCGATGATAGGTGATGTCAGGGGGATTGGCCTTATAATCGGTATAGAATTCATAAGGCCGGATGGCTCCCCGAATCAGGACATCGCCATGAGAGTTTACAACGAAACGCTAAAACGTGGTCTGCTTGTAAATCCCCCGATACTTGATGATGGTAAAGACAATATAATAGGCCTAAAACCCCCGGTCATCATAACTGAGGAGGAGATAGACAAAGCTATGGACCGCTTTGATGAATCGTTAGGGGCTGTGGCACGACGCATCTCAGGAACCAAACACGGATAGGTATATAAATGTAAATAGCGTACTTTTATAGCCCGTATATGATGAAGAACAAAATTTCATGATTGCTACATAGATGATTAGATAAGTATCTGATCCGCTGATACGAGCTAAATTACACACCGCCACTGTGCAATCTAAATAATCGTTGTAAAATCG
>DAHXGO010000011.1:0-4470 GCA_027332905.1 Microcaldota archaeon
AGGAGCGGCATAAAAGAAGCGTATACGAACGAAGAATACGCCCTGATGCAGGCTATCAACGCTTATAACGAGATGAGCAGGGCATACAATCTGCTATACGAAAGGCTCAGCGAATGGTACGGGCTGTATTTTCCGGAAATAAAGCTCACCAATCCTGCAACACTGGCAAACTTAGTCCTTGTATTTACGAGCAGGAATGAAATAAGTGAAGAAGGCATAAAGAAGGTCATAAAAGACGATGGCCAAGTGCAATCGATAATTCAGAAGGCCAGGGCATCAATAGGCAGGGAGATGAACGCTGATGAGAAGAATGCAATAAAATCATATGCAAAACTTAGCGTAGAGACCAACTCAATGCTGGAAGAGCTAGAAAAATACCTTAAGATTGCTTCAAAGAGAATCCTTCCGAATACTGCCTATTTGACCGACGAAAAGATAGCAGCTGAGCTCTTAAGCAAAGCTGGCTCAATGGAAAGGCTAGCAGTAATGCCTGCCAGCACAATACAGCTCCTTGGGGCAGAGAAGGCCCTGTTCAAACACATAAAGTTTGGCAGCAAACCGCCGAAATACGGCACCCTGTTCAAGTTTCCAGCAGTAGGCAATGCCAGAAAGGATACGCGGGGCAGGATAGCGAGAGCATATGCTGCAAAAATAGCAATAGCCCTAAAGGCTGATTATTTCTCGAAGAACTTCATAGCAGAAAAACTCAAGAAGGATTTAGACGAGAGCATTTCCAGAATACAAAAGAGTCCTGTGAAACAGAAAGAAAGCCGCAATTTTGGGCACGGCCGGTTTAATCGCTTCGACGGCAGAAAGCCGAATTTCAAAAAGGACCCAAAGATGCATGGCTCCAATAAAAGGCACGGACATCGACAAATGCGCTCACCCTAATGCACGTACCTTTTGTTCCGCTAATCGCCTATTTTTTAAACGGTTTTTTGAAAAGATTTAAATATATATCATTGCACAATAATCTTGATTGAATCATGATTGTTATGTGATTGTTATGCAATACATTCATGCAACTGTTGTGCTTGAATTATAAAAGGTTTGATATGCATGCGCTCAAAAAAGGCAATTGAAAAGGAGTTGCTTACCTTGAAAAGGCAGCTCAATTCCATATCCATAAAGGCCTCGGACTTGAAGAGTGTTGTTACAGAAAAGGATAAGTCCGACCAGACGAGCAGTCAGATGTTTTCCCTTCTAAAATACATGATAGACGAGAACAAGAAAACAACGATGGTTTTGAACAGCATAGCAAACTCCATATCCAAACTTGAAGAGGAATTGGGCGACGATTCGTACGATGATCAGCAGCCCGTGCAGTATCCTCAGTCAAAGCCTACGGAGAAAGCCAAGGAGGTTTTGCTTTCAGGCACCGATGCAAGGATAATCCAATTCCTGCAACTTTCCCAAAACAGCATGGCATGCGCGAACGACTTGAAGAAATACATGAATTATAAAGGCAATAATGCCGCTTCATCAAGGTTAAACAGGTTATACAAACTAGGTATGATAGAAAGATACCAGTTGGGTCACAAGGTTTATTACAAATATGATGCTGGCAAGGCGACCAATACACTAATTGTTTCACCCCCACAGTAAAGAGGAGCCCGCCAACCTACTGGCGGGTTCCAAATCTTTTTCTATTTTTTACAAGGGACTTTAATATCCTAAAATCTGCTTCTATAAGGGGCATATTGGATTTTATTCTAACCGCAGCTGCAGGGTGCAAAGTGGCAAGATAAGTGGGCTTGCCCGATATTACCTTCCCGTGTATTGATTTGATGCCATCCAGTCCAACTACTGCTTTTGTAGCTACCGAACCTAGCAAAACTATTATTTCGGGATTTATCTCTGCTATCTGCCTCTCCAAAAATGGTTTGCATAATGCTATCTCATCATCAGTAGGCACCCTGTTTTCAGGCGGGAAAAACTGGACTACGCTGGTTATGTAAACATTCCTTCTCATAAGTCCTGCAGACTTAAGCAGTTTATCTAGCAGCTTCCCGCTTCTGCCTATGAAAGGCCTGAGCACCCTATCTTCCTCTGCTCCTGGTGCCTGCCCTATGAACATAACCTTTGCGTTTAATCTGCCTTCCCCCGAGACGAATCTTCTGCTAAGCTTCCAATCCTCTGTAATGTTTGGCAGATTGGCATATTCTGCATTAATCGCATCAATTTTTTCAAATCGCGTTATATAGCTGTTCGCAGAAGATATCATCTGCTTCTGCGTCTTATATCTGAGCTCCTTCAATGCCACCTTATAAGACATCCATGCGTATCCGCTATGCTCCTCGGATATCCTTACATCTTCTACATTGTCGGCTTTTGCTATGAACATCTTGACATTCTTCTTTATCTTTTCACCAGAGCTAATGAACCAGTAGTCTTCGCTGTAAACGAACGATCTGTATGGCTTCAATACGAGGTTGGCCTCTTCCTTCGTTTCCCTCAGCGCAGCTTTGATGGCATTCTCCCCCTTTTCTATATGCCCTTTCGGCAAATCCCACCATCCATGCGGATTTTTCAGGAATAGAAACTTGCGTTCGCCTGCCATATCTGCATATACTATTATGCCTGCACTAAATTCGAATTTCATCGCATCCCCGATACAAAGTAATCATCCTGATGCTATGAGATATGAAGGGCACAAAACATATTTATATGGGCCTCCAAAATAACCTGTCTCGTAGTTATACAACACTGATTCAAGGTAATCCGCCCCATCTACATTGCCCATGCATCTGCCGTGCGCTGCTGTATCATTTGATATGATCTCGTAGCTCAGGGTTATGTACCTGCCTCCTGTAAAATATGGCAATGAAAAATAATTTACATAAAATACGCTGCCGTTGGATATGCCTTCAAGTGCATGCACAACTATGCCACTTTTTAAGATTAGCGCATGCCCTCCATAGTAGCGTGTGGAATTGCCTATAAATTTTTGCACAATGCTATTGTTAGGATAAGGATATGCCTTCCCTATTGCGACATACGTGCTTCCATTAAGGATGCTACCAGTGTGCACAGCTGCCACTATCTCGTTCATTCCGCTTCCAACCACGGTTATGTTGCCCCTTCCTGCCTCTAATTGCCTTATCAAGCTCACACCTGCAGTGAAATTAGAAATATTCATATTGGCAGTAAAGTTAGATATTGGTGCATCCACAAGCCCATATATTGGGCTTGCTGCATAATGGGCTACGGAACCAAAAGCTATTGCGAGCACGAATACTGCTATCGCAGTGCGCCCAAAGTTTACCTTTCCCATCTCTTTATGTGCCTTATGTGCTCTTGAAGTATTTCTGCTGTGCTTTCCCATGCCGGCACGTATTCTAAGGCCATATCTGCCAGATATCAATATCATTACAACTATGGTTATGTCGAAGAGCACCTCTCCAATAAACAAGTGTATGGTACCAACCGCGGCACCTATGCCATAATATGCCCACATTATGGCTATGCTGAACATCCTAAGCACATTAAGCAGGAGCATAAGTGCAACTCCAGAAACTATCCATTTTAACTTGCTGATTATCTTGCCAGAATAGAGATACGCTATCGGCAACAGGAACATGATAAGCGCTATGAACGCCCCTATATCCGCACATGTCTGCGCTATGGATATCTGTGCAGAAGACGGCGCTATTATAGTGAGATTGCTTTTCAGGACCGGAATCCCAATCGCTTTAAGCGTGTCAAAGACCACATAAGCATTGAATGCCGTAAATGGCGAGCTTATTTGAAAGGATGGGAGCAAAAGCAACGGCGATGCAAAAATTGAATATACAACAAGAAACTTCATGCGCTTAAGCCCATTTACCCCAAATATAAGTATTATGAGCGACGCTAAAATTATTGGAAACAGAAGCGCATCTATCCTGTAAGAAATAAAAAGGAACGACATCGCCCCTCTTGCGTATGAGATTGCAAGCATATAAACTGCCAGAAGTGACAGTCCAATAGCTATATTTGATTTCTTCAGCTCTGGTTCTGGTGCATATTTTATCGATAGGATTATTGCTATGGGAAGCATCAGCATTACTACAATTATGTACGTAGAAGGGTTTGAATCAGATACGCTCAGTCCAGTTATGCCTATTGAATCCATCGCAGCCAATAGGAAACCAGCCAGCAATGCCAATATGCCGACAACCCTTAGCTTATAAGAACCAAACAAAACCACACAAACACCTATGTCCTCAGCCGAAATGGGCATCATCACTATTCAGTAGTTACTCTTCTCTTCATCGGACATATAGATATTTAGGCTAATATTAATATAGCTTCTATTATATGCGCGCCAAAATCAGGTATAGGTACGTTGAGCATATGGCTGACGTGAAGTTCATAGCTTATGGTAAAAGCATCGAGGAATTGTTTTACAATTCTGCCATGGCGCTTTTCAACGTGATGGCCGACACTCTATGCGTTAGTGCACACGGCGAGAGGGACAGTATTGCCAAG
>DAHXGO010000011.1:4480-15076 GCA_027332905.1 Microcaldota archaeon
TTTTTGGTTTTATATTAATCAAGCGATGTGACGAACATATGAGGAGATACATATATAAGAACCATACGGCTGACGTGGAATTCGTAGCATATGGGCGCACCCTGTCGGAACTTTTTTCAAACGCACTTCTTGCAATGTCTGGAGTCAATGCCGATACGGACATGCTTTCCAAAACGGAAGGCAAAAAAATATGGCTCAGGGTTAAGGACAAAGCGCCTTCAATAGAAACGCTGCTGTGGTACTTCCTCCAGGACATACTTTCATTGAGCGATGCCAAAGGGGTTTATACCTATATGGCCGAAGAGGTGGATGTGCGCAAACGTGCATCAGGATTCTCATTCGAAGCGTCCCTTATAAGCAAGCATAAATATCCGGAAGTTTCGAAGCTCGATATAAAAGGGGTATCAAGGTATGCGCTATCAATATCAAAGACCGCAAACGGCTTCAAAGCCAATGTCGTCCTAGATGTGTGACCGCGCGATAATGGCATGCTATAACATAAGCCAGGAGCGGGATTTTCGCAATAATGGTATCGAACCCGCCTTTGCCGCTCTGCAGGCGGCCGCATGGCCTATCTGCCATCCTGGCTTATGCTTTTATATTTCTCAGGCTTTACTATTTATATATTTCTTGGAAAATAACTATGTAAGGTGCAATCATGGCAAACAAACTCGATTCAATACCAAAAGAGCTCATATCAAAGGTTTCTGTTTTCGATTCAAAGGTACCTATAACGAAGGTCATTCCGGCTATACAAAAAAATGAAGCCGTGCTGATAAATAAGCAAGGAGTGTTCTACGGCGTAATAGATACTCGTGCGATATACAAAGCAGGCATGCGCCTGAAGCTTTCAAAGGACATGTCCGCCGAAAGATTTGCTGTGCGCACGCCGAAAGTTATGCGAAGCACGGGCATGAACGATCTGATTTCGTATTTCTATAAGGTCCAGGCGAAGGCCCTTCCGTTCGTATCCGACGGCAAGATAATCGGAGTCATAAAGCGCTCTACTCTGCTTAAGATGATGCTGTCGCTGTCATTGATTGAGAAAAGCGTGCAGGTTGGCAATATAATGACATCGCCCATATTGGCCATAGCTTCTGATGCCAACCTCTCGCAGGCAAAAGCGGCAATGGAAAAGAACAAGGTGAAGCGCCTTGTAGTGCTTGACAACGGCAAATTTTCCGGTTTATTGACGCATTCAGACATGGTGATGAAATATGCGTCTACAAACGAACGCGCGCCGGAAATAAGGAAAAACATATACAGCCCGTCAAACATACCCATATCCGGCATATACAACAAGAACCCGGCAATATTCAATGCAGACGCATCTATAAAAGACGCCATCAAGCTGATGATAGAGCGAGGCATATCCTCTCTGATAATTATGAGGCATAATGCTCCTGTCGGCATATTGACTGTTTCAGATATTTTGGAATACCTGATATCACAGAGGGGAATAGAAGAAAACAGGATACTTCTGTCAGGATTCGATGAAAAGACGTACCAGTATATGGGCGAAGTGCGCGACTCTGTCAAGGAATTTCTAAGCAAGACTGAAAAGATAAAGGGCGCAGGCATAAATTACATATCCATTAGGGTGAGATCAATAAAATCCGACCAGTATGAAATAAAGATAAGGGCATCGCTTAAGTCTTTCGGCACGCTGCAAGTGCATGAGACTGATTTTCTGCTGGACAGAACGCTTGCAAAGGCACTTGAGAAGCTAAAGAAAGAGGTAATAAGGCTGAAGGAAAAAAGGAATGCGTACGAACACTACAAGGATGTATTGTAATGGATATACTAAGTAGGTACGAATTGCATAAAAGGAAGGCAGCACAATCAAGCCTTGAACTCCTTATAACCCTGTCTTTCGGATTGATAATACTGCTGCCTATAGTCGTACTTGCATTCATACAAATATCGTCTTCGTCTTCCACGCTTTCAACTACTGAGGCTCAGCAATCTGCAAGCAAGATGGCAGGTATAGCTACATCGGTGGGAAGCCAAGGTTTCCCTGCAAAGCAGCTTATACTGTTGAACGTCCCGCCTGATGTCGAGAACATACTAGTCGGCAGCCTTAACAATACTGTAGGCCATGAGATCGTTTTCGAGGTTAGAACCAATGCAGGCCTGGATTATGTTACCGCTTACACACCAGTCAATGTGAGCGGAAACCTTGCAAGCATAACATCTACCGGCACATACCTAGTCAATGTAAGCGCGCAATCCACGTGCCCGACAAACGCAGGCGTTTCGTGTGTTTATATGGTGCCTTCGCAGTAGATTGCACAAAAGGCTTAAATTCATTGATAATATTTTAATCGTGTGAGTAAATGGCGCGCGGTAGATTATTCCAAACAGCATAAGGGCATGGCTTCTGTTAATGGCAGAGAAGCTGCCCGATGAACTGCATATGCTATTAAACGTTTTGATTTCTAATATAACTGAAAGAGTAATATCTAACCCTTAGGTGTAAAAATGAGGATCCTTCAACTTGATGTAAATTCAATGGAATATGAACTGATAAAGCCGGAGGCAAAGGTGTATGAAGATTCTGCTAAAAAAATAGAAACGGTAAAGAATGCCATCGTACTTCTGGTAACGATAGAAAAAGGCGATACTGGCGAATCCGCCTCCAAAGCTATAACTGATGCAGTAAAGTTTGCAAAGCAACAGAAATCAGAGAGCATTGTAATATATCCATTTGCGCACCTAGGTGACGATTTGGAAGAGCCTGCTAAGGCCCTAGATATATTCAAGCGCATGCGCCTCGATGCCAAGCAGAGCGGCATCAATGTTGTAGAAGCGCCATTCGGGTGGAACAAACGCCTCAGCATAGCAATAAAAGGCCACCCTCTTGCAGAGCAATCGCACCACTATAGGAATGCCGATGCGCACATGTCAAAGAAGCCTGCACGCAAGCTCGATATATCGATAGTCAAGAAGAGCGATTGGTCTGGCCTTCCAGAAAAGGACCATAGGACCATAGGCGAGCAGCTCGACCTGTACAGCTTCCAGGAGGTGTCGCCGGCGATGGTCTATTGGCATCCAAAAGGCCTAACCCTATATAACGAATTGGTTAAATTGATGAGAGAAAAAGAAGAAGAATATGATTACAAAGAGATAAGTACGCCGTTGATAGCCAATATAGCCCTATGGCAGGTAAGCGGCCACCTAAACCATTATAAAGCCGACATGTTCGTCTTCGATTCTGCATTCGGGGAAGTCGGGCTGAAACCAATGAACTGTCCATCAACTATACTCATATATAAGTCCAAGCGATGGAGCTACAGGGAATTCCCGTTCAGGACCGCGATATTCGACAAACTGCACAGGAGCGAGTTGAGCGGCGTGGTAACCGGATTATTCAGGGTAAAGCTGATGACCCAGGATGATGGCCACATATTTGCAAGGGAGGACCAGATAGGCGGCGAAATCGCAGCGCTATTGAAGATGGTGAAGGAGACATATGCAGTGTTCGGCATGAAGTTCGTAGCTAAGCTTTCCACAATGCCGGACGACCATATGGGCAGCAACGACCTATGGGAGCGCGCCGAAGCAGCGCTGAAATCTGCGCTCTCGGAAAACGGCATGGCCTATGAAATCAAGGACAAGGAGGGTTCTTTCTACGGGCCGAAAATAGATTTCGACGTATACGATTCAATAGGGCGTGCATGGCAATGCGCTACAATACAATTGGATTACCAGTTGCCATTGAACTTTGGCCTTGAATATACCGGTGAAGACGGCAAGCAATATACTCCTGTAATAATACATAGGGCAATACTGGGCAGCTTGGAAAGGTTCACTGGCGTGCTCGTAGAGCACTACGGCGGCAAGTTCCCCGCATGGCTCTCGCCGATACACGTGCGTGTCATATCGATATCAGAAGCGTCAAATGATTACGCCTCAAATGTGTACTCCAAACTTAAGTTGGCGCACATAAGGGCAGAATTGGACATATCTGACAAGACCCTTGATTACAAGATACGCGATGTCCAGATGCAAAAGATTCCGTACGCTGTGATAGTTGGTAAAAAGGAGAAGGAAAAAGGTTCAGTGTCGATAAGGGTCAGGGATGGCATGCAAATCCAAAACGAAAACATAGAAAATTTTGTAGCCGCGCTCAAAAAGAAAATAGACACAAGGGATCCAGACCTTGAATTCAAAAAATGACTCAATGCTTCTTCCTGCTCCAGAGCCCTCTCGGGTCCCTAAGGTCTATGAAGAACTTGTGCCTGTAGAGCTTCTTTCCTCTTCGCATCCCGTAAAGCTCGTATGATTTTTTAGGCTTAAGGTTCTCTTTGCTGTCGAAGAATGCCGATACTGCGGCCTTGTCGCTAGCATATATGTCGCACCCGTCGGGCATGTCGTCTATCTTCGATACGAATCCCTTTCTTGAGTCGATGAACTTCAGCAGCTTTGTGACGAAATTTTCCACATCTGCGCTCCTGCCCCGCAGCTGCACTACGGCTTCATAATATCCAGCTTTCATCCTGTAGCACTTCGGGCAGTAACCCATCTCTATCTTTATGTGCAGTTTTTTAATGAACGAGAGCTTATTGCCTTCTATATCCGTCTTAAAGAGTATGTCGGCCGTGCCTTTGGCTTCGTCGTATTCGAGCATCTTCAGCCTGAACTCCTTAGCATGCATCTCGTGCTTTATCGCACGTTCTATGGAGTCCTTGTTGAGCGGTTCGTAGTCTATTTCAGTCTTTATATCCATGCAGTTTTTGCATCTTTTTATTGACACTGTGTCTGGCATGGCCTTGCTTATCCTGTCAGCTGTGCATATCTCGCAGAATTCGCCTATGAACCCAACTTCATCGCTAGAGCGGTTGCATGTCGGGCAGAATCTTACCATTTTAACTACCCGCCTCGGAATAGTGCCTTCCGACTATCGCCCCATATGCCGGCCTTGTTATTAACACGCCCATAAGGGCGCCTATTATTGTAGACTCTGAGAAGCCTATTATATCAACCAAAGCGGTTGAGAAAAGCAGCGGCATCATGGCTATTATAAGCAGCGATGCGTCAGCCCAAACAATGTAGAATGCATTTCCAAGCAGCACTTTCGTTGCACCGCTTGTACCCTCCTTGTTCAGCACCTCGTCTGTTATTATTATCTGTGCATCAACGCCAGTCCCTACTACTGCAATCATGCCCGCAACCGCAGCTATATCTATCGTGCCTATCAGGCCTATTATCGAGATTATTATGAAAAGCTCCATGAGTGTGGTCATTATTATTGGAGCTATGAGGAATGCCTTCCTATACCTTAGCACTATGAATAAGGATACGAATACGGACGCTAATGTGAGCGCCAGCACGCTTACGTCCAATGCCCCTTTGCCCAAAGTTGGCGACATCTGCGTCGGCGTGCCTACTATGACCCCGACTGGCAGTGCCCCGCCGCTCAATATGCTTGCAATGTTCTTGGATTGGTTGTTGGCGTATACGAGCCTCTGCTGTTGCGGAAGCGTGAGCGGGGCGATGCCCGATATTTCATAGCTGTCGCCTATGCTGCCGTTCGTTATGGAAGGATTTAATAGGGGGCTTGAAAGCAGTCCTACGAGCGGCCATGTCTCCAATGTCGTATTGTTCAGCCCGTTGTTAAAATAGGTAGGTGTCATATTGGCTTTGCTTTCAAGCTTCAATGTGTAATTGCTGGATCTTATATAATCAAGCAGTGTTGGATTAATGTTTGAACTTGCCAAGACCGTCTTATAAATGCCTTTCTTTGAAGAAAGGAAGCTCTCCGCGCCCTGGATGCTCGCATTGTTGTTGTAAACCGCTATTACTGGAATTGAATTGTTATCTAGTGATAATGCATTTTTCATAGCTGCAAGCGCATCAGAAGCTGTAAGTCCGCTGGTTATGTTTCCTAATCCTGACGCATTTATGAGTATGGTTGTGTTGCTTGGCCTATCCAAGAACATATATAGCGGCATGTTAGCCTGTCCAAAAACCACTTTTGCAAAGTTTTCTGCTGCATTCTGGGTGATGAAAAAAGATACCGCCCATGAAACAGATCCATTTACGGAAGTAGGCGGCAATGCACCTATACTGCTGTGCAGTATGTCGCTTCCGTTTATCGCAACCCTCCCATTCACAATGCCGTCAAATCTGCCCTGGCTCTCTATTATTGATATGGTATCGTTTATCTCGCTAGGCGAGACGGTCGGCACCACCACATAAACTTCAGAGTTTCCTATGCCTTCTACGGTGACCTGCTTTAGCCCGAATGTGGAAACCCTCTGGTCTAATGTGGAAAGCAGCCCGCTGAATTCTGATTGGTTAAGGCTATGCTGCAGCGTCACAGGTATCTGCGTGCCGCCTATAAATTCTATGCCTAAGTGCAATCCATAATGCAGGTCTAGCGCAAGGAGGGCTATGGTTATCACTATAAGTACAAGTATGCGCCGATCAAGCAGGTAATCCTTTATCTTTGCCATTTCTTATCCCTCCTTTCCTTGTACCACAATATCATTATCGAATTGCCGAACCATGTGGTAAATACGTCTGCTATCAATCCAAATATAACTACACCTGCAATCTCGATGTAGGTCGGTATGAATACTATGTATGCAATTATAAAAAGCGTAGTGAAAGATATTATTGCTGCGCTTGTCATCGTAACACCTGTTTTCATGGTGCTGATTGCGCGCTCCGACGGCGTACCTTCAGAACGTTTCAATATCCTTATTGCTGATAGCAATTCAGTATCTATCGAATATCCGATTAGCATCAGCAGCCCGCCTATGGATGCAACGCCGAGCGGTATTCCAAAAGCACCCATAGCGCCAAGTGCAACTATTATATCGTTAGCTGCGCCGAACACGAGAGCCAATGACGGGATAGGTGTTCTGAATACGAAGAACACCGCGATTGCTACCAATATGAATGCTATTATTATGATATTGCGCACCTCTGTAAGGAAGAAAGCCCCAAGCGTCGGCGTCACGTCGTTATATGAATATGTAACAAAATTTACGTATTTGTGCATGTACGATACAACGCTGTTTTTGTAAATTGATGAGGCGTTGTCGTATGCGTTTTTGCCTGCGTTCACTATAGAAGATGCGCTGCTAGAATTATACGGGTAAGGTGCGCTTCCAAGAATGGGTTTTAGTGCAATCAGTTCGCTTGATATCAATGTATCCATGGAGCCCAATGCCTTGGTCATGTTCCTGGTTGCACCAGCCAACCCCTCCTTCGCGCTTGCGTTCGATGGATTCGTTCCAAGGTCTGCGCCGAAGACCGCAGCATTGCTCTGCGCAATAGAATAGTTGCTGTCCCATCCATATATTTGTAAAAGATACCCGTATCCTGAAGTTATGCTTGTATTGGAAGGTATGGTTACTGAAAGGCTGGTAATGCCATTTAGGGTTGAGCGCTCTATCTGTGCATGCGGAAATTTAGAATTGATCATTAAAGTGAAATTGGCAATGCTGAAATTCGAGGTCGCAGACATCTGTATCTGCGTGCCGCCAGTCAAGGACGAGTCCAATTGTATTTTAGGTATGAAATATATGCTTATCAAAAGAAGTGCGATAGGTATCAATACGAATAGCTTATAGTGCTTGCTTTCATAGAAATTTCCCAGCTGCATCAAATCAACTTAGTGCCAGACCTGCCCTTACTAAGGCAAATATATTGAATATAACAAATTATTTAATAAACATCAAAGAATGAATAAAAAATTAAAAATGAATAAAAAAGAAAAAGAAACCTTTTTCCTAATATCTACGCATATCTCTTCATCAGCTTCAGGTGCAGCGATGTGCTAAACCCATAGACTATAAAGAACAATGCAAACAGCATTAGAGCCCATCCGAAGAACTGGCTTGCCGCTATAGGCGCAGCATATAATATCACGCCCATGATAAATATATAGATGCTCCAATATATCGACTTGAATATCTGCCATCCGGAATGCTTTTCATTGTAGTGTAGGCGCCTAGAATACTCTAAGCTCGGATCTATTGTTATAACTGTTTTCTTTTCAGCCATGTTTTCACCTTATTAAGATTAATTAATGTATTAAGGTTTAAAAGGTTTTTGCATATGGTAATAAATAAATGTAAGAGCGAGCGCCTTCAGTATGGCTGCCTTTTCATTTATAAAAGTGATCCTAGGCTGCTAATGTTAACAATTTGCCTTTAGCAAATAAGAAACTAAAATGTGTAGTCCTTCTTCATGGCAAGCTCTAGCGCCCTGTCAACCACATCATCCAATGAAATGCTTTCCGATAGCCTGTCAATTAGGCTGATGCTAGTGCCAGTTGCAGGCCTTATGGAGCTTATAGAACAGACGTCCTTGTATTTTTTTATGGATATGTCGAACGTGCCAATACCTTTTGCATATTCTATTATTTCATTTTTGTCCAATCCTATGAGTGGCCTGAAGATAAATTGATCAGTGCCACTTTGAGACGATGCCATATTCTTCAGCGTTTGGGAAGCTACCTGTCCAAGGCTTTCGCCCGTCACTATTGCATCTGCGCCCTCGATCTCCGATATCCTTCCTGCGAGCTTGAAGATGAACCTCTTGAACAATACGAGCTCGAATCTGTGGGGTATGCGCATCGCGGCGCTCTGAAAAGGGTATGCAGGAACATAATATATCCTAATGCTGCTGCAGTACCTGCCCAATACTTCAATCAACTCCTTTATCTTCGAACCAGCTGCCTCTTCATTGTCATTGAATGCATGTACGTGCAAGTATACGAGCTCCAAACCCTTCTTCATTGCAAAATAGGATGCAACAGGGGAATCTATGCCCCCGGAAAAAAGCGATATAGCACTTCCGGACGACCCGACTGGCAGCCCGCCTATTCCGATACGCTTCTCCCTTGTCATGTAAGTCCTTTCCTTCGTGATGCTTATATAAAGCTTTGAATCCGAATTCTTGTCTATCGAGAATGGCAGTGCATGCTCTCTCTTTATAAATTCTCCAACGAGCTCAGGAGACGTAAACGGAAGCTCCTTATAACTCCTATGGGCTATTATCTTCACTGTTTCTCTTTTGCTTATTATCTTTTCCGCGCTTTTGATTATGCTGTCTATGTCGCTTTTTGATATAAGGGCTGGCGCATACCACGATAGCCCAAATACGTGTGCCAGGCGCTCAAGAGATTTTTCATAGTCTCCTGTTCCTGTTGGATACAATACAAACCTGTCCCTAAGCATCTCGAATTTTTTATATTTTATGCCGTCAAGCATGTGCTTTATGTTTGCATAAAGCTTCTTAGTAAAATCAATTTTGTTATTGCCCTTTATCGCTATTTCTCCGAAATGGATCACTATGCAGTCAAATCCTCTAGAATTCATTAAACCATCAGCCAATGCGCTTGCCGCACCATATTTTAAAAGCTTTCATCATAACTAAATAAATATAAGGTTATTAGTAATAAGCAATAAAATAAAAGCAAAATAAGATCTGGTTCGTATGGGCATAATATCTAACTTCAAAAGGTTTATTGAAAATTCGCGGCATATAATGAGCATAAGCTACAAGCCTAATGCCCCTGAGTTCAACAAGAGCGCAAAAATAATAATAATAGGCATACTTATAGTCGGGTTCATAGGCTTCATCATGGCTATAATAATATCACTGCTCATAGCCGGCAATCTATCCTTTATATAACGCCATTGCTGTGAACTTTGAATCCTGCATCATTCACTGCAGGTGATGCCACTATGGAAATAAAAGTAGATTTTACAAAGAGCGCACAGGAGAACGCAAACACGTACTATGAAAAATCCAAACGGCTTTTGCACAAGCGCGAGAAGATAACCCAGGTCATAAAGGAATTGGAAGCGCGCCTAGAAGAAGCAAAGAAGAATGACGTAGCAAAGGAGCGCAAGATAATCAAGGTGCGCAGCAAGGATTGGTATGAGAAGTTCCATTGGTTCTTCACAAGCAATGGCATGTTAGCCATAGGGGGCAGGGACGCGCATCAGAATGAATTCTTAAATTCGAGGCATTTCACCGAGCATGACCTATTCTTCCATTCGGACATATTCGGCGCATCAGTTGTAATACTGCAGGGCGGCGCAGATGCTGCCCATGAGATACGCAACGAGGTCGCGCAATTCGCAGCATGCTTTTCCAGTGCATGGCAGAAGATGCAGAAGTCTGTAGACGTATATGCCATGAAAAGGGACCAGGTAAGCAAGTCGACAAGCCACGGGTCCCTAGGCACTGGTAGCTTCATGTTAAAGGGCGAAAGGGATTGGTACAGGAACATGGGGTTGGAGCTGTTCGCGTTCACCGAAGGCGATAAACTAAAGGTTGCACCGAAAGCAACAATGGAAAAGCTCGGGATTGAAGTACCGTGCGCCGCAATCGTGCAGGGAAAGATGAAAAAATCCGACGCAGCAAAACGTCTTTCTGCGCTTTTGCATTACCCTGACCTAGACGTAATAATGCAGCAGCTTCCTACTGGCACATTCAATATAGAGCTAAAAAAAGATTAAGATGCAGTGAGAGAGATTTGAACTCTCGCATCCACAATAAATCATACAAAAGTAGTAATAACAGGTACTATTTGATCTTCGTCGTAGTAGTTAGTACTAGGTTAAAGAAATT
>DAHXGO010000120.1:0-1988 GCA_027332905.1 Microcaldota archaeon
AGAACTATTGCATTAATCTTGCTTGCTATCTGCAAGCTTTCGCCACTCTTAACCAAAATCCCACTCTTGGCAGCCTTCCCAGATGAGACCAACAAGGCTGCGGGTGTTGCTATCCCTAATGCACATGGACACGCGATTATCAACACACTTACGAATATGAGTATAGATGTGTTTATCCCTGTCCCGCCAATAAAATACCAGCCTAATGCTGAGACCATCCCTATTATCACCACAACAGGCACAAAATAAGAAGATATTTTGTCTGCCAGTTTTTGTATGGGCACCTTGCTCGAAGCTGCGTCCTGCACGGTTTTTATTATCTGCGATAGTGCCGTATCCTCTCCTATCTTCTCCGCTTTGATTCTCAGCGAACTCGTCGCGTTTATAGTCCCTCCAATGACTTTATTCCCTGCTCTTTTTGTTATTGGCATACTTTCTCCTGTAATCACAGATTCGTCCACGGAGCTAGTTCCTTCTACGACTATCGAGTCTGTCGGTACTTTCTCCCCCGGCTTTACCAGCAGCAAGTCCCCTATTTTTATCTCCTCGATAGGCTTGTCGCTTATCTCGTCGCCGTTTATGATGTGCGCCGTCTTCGGCTGCAATGCCACAAGAGCAGAGACTGCGTTCGAGGCTCTTGATTCCGCGAGCCTTTGCATATATGTGCCAGTCAGTATTAGTGAGATTATTATTGTTGAGGTATCAAAGTAAACGCCCCCTGTCGGGAATACGGACGGCACGAATGTTACAACGGTGCTGTAAGCCCAAGCTGCTGTGGTGCCTATCGCTATCAATGTGTCCATGTTTGCGGACTTGTTCTTTACCGCGTCAATCAAGCCCGCGTAGAACCTCTGGCCAGCGTAAAACTGGACTACGCTGGCAAGCGCAAACATTACGTAGTTGCCATATCCCAGATGCAAAGCGTAGGTCAGTATAGCTACGACTATTGTAAGAGGCCATGAAACCAGCAAAGCCGTTTTCAGGATTTGCATTTCTTTTTCTGGCTTCTCAAACTGCAACTTGCAGTTCTCGCTGCAAAAGTAGTATTTCCTGCCGCTTCTTTCGGAGGTCAATTTCGAGTCAGCCTCATTCACATACATTCCGCATACAGGGTCGGTTGCCATCTATTCACCCGTTTTCTTCCTGCCCTTATTTGCTTCTATAGAGTGCCAAGCGATTTCCAAATTGCAGCTTTTATGTGTAGAACACCACTCATTACATCTATCAGCCAAAATTTCATCTTTGTAATGCAATTTGCATATACTACATTGATAGTCAATGTTATCCTTAGCATATTTATCAGGCGACTTGTCGAATGTTTCCTTGCATCTGCTTGAGCAGAAATTATATTGCTTGCCTTTGTATGCGCTGTTGAACTTGGTATCTTGCACCTCCATTCCACATATTGGGTCTTTCATGTTTTCACCTTATTTTAGTTTCAAAGCCCAGTTATAAGCCATAGCTATAAGCAAACCGAGTATCGCTCCGATTACTATTAGAAATATAAAATAAACTCCTACAAAACTAGAATATCCTACCATGTAGTAACCCATCATCCCACTCATAAAACCGTACATAGGCATGCCAGCAAATCCCATTGTCAATCCAACAAGCCAGAAGAGAAGCCCCAAAAAACCCCCGGTTATTATGGCTGCTTTCACATTTATTTCAGGATAGCTAATTTTTGCCATGCAATCAACTTTTATTATAAGATTTTGCACAATACTTGCNACAGAACTTTAATGTTCGCCCTTTAATTCTCTCTTCAACGCCTCCTTTGTAAATCTCGCAATTACAATGCGCGCATACTTCTAACCTAGATTCGATCAGTGCATTCGCCAACGCCCCAGACCTTGCGAATAGCTCTTTAACCAAATTACGCCCCTCCCTAGTTAGATGGTAGGTTTTCTTGCCCCTTAACTTTGCAGTTTTAAATGAAATGTAATTGTTTTTATTAAGTAGTTCAAGAAAAGGGTATATTTCCCCTG
>DAHXGO010000121.1:0-1927 GCA_027332905.1 Microcaldota archaeon
TGAACCACAGGTACGTGCCGCCCTTAAACGCAAGCTGCTCGTCATAGAGCACGTTTAGTATCAGCGCCTGGATATAGTGCTTCTCTTCTTGCCACGGCCTCAGCCCTTTGAGCTTGGCTATCTCATTTAGTGTAATTCTGTCAATGATTCTACCACCTTCATTATATTTCGGCTTCCATAGCCTTTGTAACGCGTTGACAGCTCCAGCAGCCTTTTCTTATCGATATTTCCAACATATTCGTACAACTGTTGCTTTGTATACACACCCAGGTATATGCCGTCGATTAATGCCTTTTCAGGCTCTGCAAAAAAAGCGTAGCTTTGGCCCCGGCTTACTCTTTTGTAACCATAAAATAGCGAACTTGGTATTTTGTGGTATACTATTCCGAGCTTTTGAATCCTTATGGAGTTGGTGGTGGTCACACACTC
This sequence comes from Microcaldota archaeon, assembly GCA_027332905.1. Lineage (GTDB taxonomy): Archaea > Micrarchaeota > Micrarchaeia > Micrarchaeales > Micrarchaeaceae > JAMCYW01. Next base: position 430 of record DAHXGO010000121.1, read on the forward strand.
AATCCCATTCGTGACTTGCTTTGTTATCCCATGGAAAAGCAACGCAGAATTTAATGAGATATATGCTGGATTTATCAACTGTGAGGCTATTGCGAAATCGTCATCCGACAGGGAAAGCTTGCCCCGCAGTATCCTCTTCGCAAGGCCCTTTTTGACCAACCTTGCAGCGTACACCGCTCCGATACTTTTTGGCCTGCCTAATATATTTGCTATTTCCGCTGGCGTTATGACGGCTTTGCCGGCATTCAGGGCAAATTCTTTTATTGAATATATCGAATTTTCTTTCATTTTTTCATCTTATCATTTGCAGATAACTATATAGTTATTCTGAGATGATAAGAATAAAAAGCTTTGTACTGATAGCAACGATTAACGAAGCATGCAGTTTCAGGCAATCCTGTCGCCAGGCATGGCCTTGCCAGGGCGCGATAGAGTAAGCACGATCACGCCCTCCTTCGTAAGTGCGCCGAGCACGAGCACCTCCGAGACGAAATCCGCCACCTGCTTTGGAGGGAAATTCACTACAGCTACCACTTTCATGCCCTGCAGCTCGTCCTTCGTGTAGTTGGTTATCTGCGCCGATGACCTCTTTATGCCGAGCTCGCCGAAGTCTATCGTTAGCCTGTATGCCGGCTTTTTAGCCTTCGGAAAATCTTCTACCTTGACCACAACGCCGACGCGCATGTCCACCTTTTCAAAATCGGCCCAACTGATTTCCATCACATATCACTTTGCAAACATTATGCAGGGAGTGAGATTTGAACTCACGCAGCCCTAAGGCACAAGGTCCTAAGCCTTGCGCATTTGATTGATCATGCCTTCCCGATTCAAAAGCATGTCGTAGGCCGGAATTATCTTTATTGTGCCTTCCTTTACTTTGATTTCGCCTTCTTTATCGTATGAGACAATCGTTCCGCCTGTGGTCTTGAATTTGCGCATAAATGCAACAAGCCCATTTACGGATATTTTTCCATATTTTACTTCTATTGGGACTGGCGCCTTTTTGCCAAGGACGATATCTACTTCGTTCTTATATGCATCGCGCCAAAAGAATTCTGCGCCTGTCTGGTTTACAATTAACCATTCAAACGCCCTAGATTTTGCGGCACTATCTGTGCTGAATGACAGATCCGCAGATATAATTGTTGGATAGTATTTCTTAAGCTTCCTTTCTGTTTTTCTGCTGTTCTTGGAGTAGTTGTAAAGCTTTCTTAAAAGTTGTGATTCCTCCAGGTATATTATATAATTTGCTATTGTCTGGCGCGTGATCTTCAATTCCGAGGCGAGGCTTGAAAGCTCGATAAGTTGACCGGGTTCATCCATGAGCAGATTGATTAGGGTTTCAAGGATGCTGGCATCTTCTATCTTAAAGAGTTGCGGAATGTCTTTGTATATGACCTTATCTATTATTCCTTCTCTGATGTACTTTTTGATCACTTCTTTATCATTGATATTGGCCAATTCTGGGAAACCCTGCGTATGCAAGTACTCGTCAAAC
>DAHXGO010000122.1:0-1822 GCA_027332905.1 Microcaldota archaeon
TCGCACATCAAACGCACGGCTCTAAATGGTTCAGGGGCTATTCGGTCAAGTCTTATCAAGAGACATTCTCCGGGCTGATTATGCCTGCCATACGCGCGGGTTTCATTGTCAAAGGTGTGGCAGAGCCAAAACCTCTAAAATCCCTAAAGAGAATCAATCCAGAGCGTTATAAGAAGCTCTCCAGGGTTCCACAGGCCATAATCGTAGAGCTTGTCAAACCATGACAATCGCATATCGGTCAAAATGCTGTCCCAGAAGTCTCTATCTGTCCACAAATGCCAGTAATTAAATAAAAATATCTATGTCTGACAACTTTAATGCGGCACCGATCCAAGCAGCAAAAGCACCAATTAACTGTCATTGTTTACAAAAGAGGCATCTACTGCTTATTGTAAGTTTCTTATGATGTATCTTTTTATTATATCCTCTGGGCCTTTTTCAATTACGATGCTTATGGCCCTATTGTATCCCCTACCTGCTTTTCCAGATTTCCAGTTGTCATATTCGAAGAAGCCTCCGAGCCCTTCAGAAAATAGCATTTTGTTAAGTTCGTATAATATTGCACCTTCTATTATGTGGTATTTTGTGGCGATGCTCTCATTCGCGAAATCTTCAAAAAGTTTTTTGTATAGTACGCGCTTCTTATTTTGGAATATTATATTGTGAACAAGTTCGTGCACCAATATTGCCGTGCTTACCTTTGCGTCTTTGTAGATCTTTATAGTTAGCGGCACCGACAGCGAATATGGGGCATATTTGGATATATAAACGTCTATAAAATTCTTTTGCCATTTTAGTCCAGAGATATTCGAAATATCATTAAGTACACGCGCAGAGTACTTTGAGAATTCCTTGCGTACGGCTTTGATATGCTCCTCCGCCTCTGCCTGCGCTTTGTTGCTGTACTTTTTACCAGACAGCCCAGCCAAAGTACTGTCGTATACGTAAGAGTAAAAGAAATCAAGCTTTGGAAGTATTACGCCCATTGCAAGCACCATATCCTTTTTGGTGCAAATGCTTAAATCTTAATTGCAGAGCGGATACATCCTACTTTAACAAGATGCTTTATGCGCTTTGGACTCGGCGGGCCAGATGCCTTGGCCTTGGTCCATCAAAAGGCATACCAGCCCTCCATACTGTTTCAATTGCTCTATACCTAAAAATCTGCAATAAATCTCGTCGTTAATTCAGATAACTTATATCATAAATATAACAAAATGAACTAAACAGAAATAAGCTATATACCCAGTTGTCTAAAAGCATACCTGTGAAAGGCAAAACCTGATTAAATGATTGATATGGAAGTGTCTGCAAAAACCATGGGGTTGTCCGATTTCGCAGTTGACATACTGCGCAAAGGAAAAATAATGCGGAAAGACGAAACGCCAGAGGAGATGGTTTACAGAATATCCAAGGCTTTGTTTGATGTTGAATCCCGGTTCGGGGCTTCCGGCATAGATATAAATGTGCGCAGGTCAAATTTTGAAGCCATGCTCACGGATAAAGAAATAGTCATGAGCACACCCATAATGACAAATGCGGGAAGCTACGAGCAAAGACCGCTCTCGGCATGCAATCATGAAGCATGCGCTTCTTGAAAAGGGAAAGTAAAATTTAGATATATTCTATAAATAATGCCGCTGAACTAGCCTTTATTGAGATGTTTGCATGAAGCTGGTAATATATGGAAATTTGGGATTCGATAAAATATCTTCGATAAACGGCCAAGCAGAGGTTAACGGAGGCGCAGCATATTACTGCGCGGCAGGCGCATCAAAGTTTTTTGGTAGCATCGGCGTAGTCGGAGCCGTAGGCGAAGACT
>DAHXGO010000123.1:0-1803 GCA_027332905.1 Microcaldota archaeon
TATTGATTCTTCCATACTTGGTATTTTCTCGCGGACTGCGTAGTGCAATTGCTCCATAGCTACGATCTGCTTGGTTGCCAACGGCAAATGCACAAAGCCCGCTTTCTTTATTCCAAATTTATCTGACAGCCTCATTATTTCATAGAACACTTCATTTGATACGAAAGTATCAGGGAAAAATGAGTACTCTGCAGGTATGCCATAATTTTGCAGGTTTGCCTTTATATCTTTCACCGGTAACTTTGAAAAATACGCACTTGGGCCGTTTTTATACAGCGGTTCATCGAACTCTTCTTTACCATTTCTGAAATAATACCTATTTATCGCAATTCTTTCCAACGAGATGCAGCCTCTTCCACCAGCCAACCCCAAAGCTATCACAAATGATGGATTGTACTTCTTAATATAATTTTCAATAACTATTCTAACTTTCTTGTGCTCGACAGGTAAAATCTTGCCTATAATCAGAGTATTCATTATTGTTTTGCCATTCATTTTTTTTTTTTGTAATTTCTTCAGAAGGATTATAGGTGTAATTAAGGAACGGACCAAACCCTGTTAAAAGCATATTCGTCGTTTTACGAGTCATACAACCATCTAGTATTTGATAATGCTATCCCTTTTATATGTTTCTGCATATACCACAGAGTTGACTTATTTATGCCTAGCTTCTTGCGATCTTCCGGTGTTAGGCTAAGCACCTTACTGCGAATGTCCGTGCTGTCTTCACGCTTTATCCTGAACTCAGGTATATTGAATTGAAGCTTGCTCGACTTGCCCATTATGTAGTTAGCCAGCAACCTAACGTTTTCGTATAGGATGTTCTGATAGCTGTAGTATTTGCCGTTGTACAATGTCCTTGCATTGAAGTTCAGCTTGATCTTCTCTATCAGTGCCTTAGCTGTGTTCTCTCTCTACATCTACATTTCGCCTATCTGCGCCTTCAGCTGCTCATGCAGCATTCCCTGGCTCGGCTGCTCCTTCAGCGCCTTTGCGAACAGTGCCGGGTCCTTCTTGTACTCCAGGAACTTCTCGATGTGCCCCCTTACTGTGTCGAACTGGCCTGGCTTTGGCTGGTTCGTGTCCAGCTTGCAGTCCAGCCTGCCTGTATTCACGTTGCCTCTGAGGCCCACGAATCCAAGCGCAACCTCTATGTCCTTCTCGTCTACGCCGTTGGCTATGGCGTACATCTTCCTGTATGTTGCGAGCTGCCTCCTGTGCCCTGATGCATTGTCATCCTTCTTGTCGGTCTTGTAATCCAGTATTATGTATATGCTGTCGTTCTTGTATATGGCGTCTATCTTTGCCTTGAAGGTCATATCCCCTGTGACGTCTCTGGCGCCTATTATCTGATGAAGCGGCAGTACTATGGTCTTCTCGGCGTCTATCTGGCCTGCCCTGTACTTCTTTTCCATCATCGCATTTACCGCTCTGATGTTCTGCAGGTATGGCCTTTCCTGTTCCTTAACCCACTTCTCGTCCAGGGTGCCCCTGAACAGCCTCTCTGCGATGGAGTGCACAGAGCTGCCCAGGCTCAGCGCCTGGCTGCCCTCCCTCAGTCCTGCTATGTTCCTCTTGAAGAACGTGAATGGGTCGTTTATGCCCTCTATGAGAGTGTATGACAGCCGGTTAGCATTGCTGAAGTACGCCGCAATGTAATCATTGAGCCACTCCTCCCTGTTGTCCAGCGCCTCCTTCGCCTTTTCATACTCATGGTTCACGAACAGCGAGTATGCATCATCGTACCTGCGCGAAACAGGCTCCGGCTCGTCATCCATTGATGCATGCTCCTCAGGTTTCATG
>DAHXGO010000124.1:0-1740 GCA_027332905.1 Microcaldota archaeon
TAATTACAATAGCCTTAAATAACTTTTCACTATACAAACTAATCAGGAAAGTTGCGCCGCCACGCGCCTAACAAATTGGCAAAAGCCTGTGCAGCCAGGCACGTTTTCTGGGTGACAGAGTGGAATACAGCGAAGCAGGCAGGAAGCTGTCAGAGGGGATAGATATCCTCCTAGCAAAAAACGAGGGGTCGAATCTCAAGGAGTTGTCCGAAGAGGAAATTACTCTACTGGAAGTGAAGAACATGAAATTCAGAAAAGGCCTCATAAAGTGCATAAGTGACATAGTGGAAGCAAGGAAGGTGAGCGAGATGATGGCCGATTCCATGTTCGAAGTAGAGTACAAAATTTCCGGAAAAATCAAGAGCGACGACTTCACAGTGGATTTCGAGAGGTTTTTGCCCTCGGAGAAGTAGTATGCACTGTTTTATTTTTTTTCTTTTATTTTTTGCTGTATTCCACCCTGTACAAATAAGGCCAACACAGAGAAAAGCTTATATTGCAAGAAGACACTGTACTTCTATACGTTTACCTTAGATAGGGATGGTGTGCCAACTACTGTAAACTCTTTAGATTTCAATCGCAGCTACCTGTACAAGAAACCTGAAAACAAAGAGATTAAAAGCATGTTGCTCGTCGCAGTAGAAGGGACACTACGAAACAGCAGTGTTTACGCGGAAGAACTATTCAAAAAACTGGACAGCCATGGTTTGGAAGTGCTAAAATTACACGGGGAAGCGGGTAAAACAACGGAAACCTCTCTAATCGGCGAAATCTGCGCCATACATAAAGATAGCGGCAATTATGAAATAATCATAACCCAGCAACTGCCGGAAAACCTTGCACCAGGCTACTATCCAATATTTAGCGGGCCTTTAAGACGTTTCATCAAACCTGACATTGTATTTTACATATGTAACCAAACCGATACGGCTTATCACACCCAATCCTCACAAACTGAATACTCCAATTTGCATACAGATTCCGGGATCAGGGATGCAGACAGGCTCAAGGCCCTTCTACGCAAGTCTTACCCCGCGTTTTTCACTATAGACTCTTCTCAGGCATTAGACAAGGCGTCCGAGCAGATGTATGCCCATACAATCATGGCACTTAACTATATGCGTGCAGGCCCCAAATAACTGCGGTGTTCTAACGAGGTACGGAAATATAGTTATAAAGGAATGTGAAAACATCTACTCCCCGCGGGAAGATTCCCTGCTTCTTGCCGAATCAGTAGAAAGATACGCCACTGGGGACGTTCTGGATCTAGGTACTGGCACAGGTCTCCAAGGTATAGTTGCCGCAGGGAAAGGGTGCAATGTAACATTTGCAGATATCGAAGAATCAGCGCTCAAATGCGCTAGGGATAATGCAGAAGCAAACAGAAAGCCAGGTAAATTCGTGATAAGTGATATGTTTGGCTCTATAAGTGGAAAGTTTGACACAATCATATTCAACCCTCCCTATCTGCCCTCCGAACCACTTTCGGAAACAGACAAACGCTATCGTGCCCTTGACGGAGGAATAGGAGGACGCGAGCTCATAGACGTTTTCATCAAAGAATATAAAAACTTCCTAAAACCAGCCGGCAAGGCTCTGATTGTGGAAAGCAGCTTGAATGGCTACAAGGATGATATAGAAAGGCTCGGCGCAGAAGTGATCTCACAATCTCATTATTTCTTTGAGGACATAGTGATACTTATGCTGCATTAACCTATCCATCAATCAAATCTAGTCTTG
>DAHXGO010000125.1:0-1601 GCA_027332905.1 Microcaldota archaeon
GAGACGTCATAGGAGAGCCGATGCTAGCTCACAAGGCGATACGGCAAGGTGAAATAGCCGCAGAAGTTGCTGCTGGGAACAGGGGCGCATTCGACAACACCGTGATACCTGCAGTAATATTTTCCGATCCGGAAATTGCAATAGCTGGTAGCCTGGAAGGCGAAGGCATAAGCGTCAAAAAATTCCCGCTAACCGCCCTCGGCCGGGGCATAGCAATCGGCGAGACACGCGGATTCATAAAAATAGCCTATGACTCAAACCAGATGATCAAAGGGGTTGAGATGGTGTCCACAGATGCGAATGCAATGATATCCGAGGCTGCACTTGCAATAGAAATGGGCGCCACGCTTGAAGATGTGGCAGACACAATACACCCTCACCCCACCTTCTCCGAACTCATGCAGGAAGTCGCAGGGGCAGCCCTCGGCCGGCCGGTGCACTTCTATTATGGCAAATAAGATGGTTGAATGAAAATAAAGATAGTCAGCAAGAAGAACTACCGTCAACTCAGGGAGATTTATGCGTCATTCGATGTATCCTCTAAAGGAAGCATATGCCTTGCGGTAGGGGGCGACGGTACATTCGTAAGGGCTGCAAAGCAGTATGAAGGCCCGATACTTCCAATACGAAGCGAAGAGAGCGGAAGCATAGGGTATTACTCCGATGTCAGTCTAAACGACATCGATTTTGTCATAAAGTCCCTCAAGTCAGGATCCTACTACATAGAAAAACTGGAGAACAAGATGGAGGTGTCCTTCAATGGCAAGAGATACTATGCTGTAAACGAGGCACTTCTTCATAACACTCTTGAAGAGGTGAGCTTCAAGATATACGAGCTCAGGGGCGGCAAGAGGTATGAGATATACCCATATGTAATGAGCGGAGATGGAATACTTATAACAAGTTCAATAGGATCGACTGCGTATAACAAATCCGCAGGCGGGCCAATAATGCTCATACCCAATGCAATGTGCCTTACCTTTCTAAACGTAGACGGTCCTTATAAAAATCCAATAGTGGTGGACTCATCCAGAGTAATAGAGGTCGAAGTGGTTAAGTACAACGGCCAGCTGCGATACGACGGCGAAGTGATAAAGACCCTCAAACCCAAAGACTCGTTTAGGGTGAGGGTTTCGGAGAAAGAGCTTAAGATAGTTCGTTTCAAGAAGAGAAGGGAGGAACTAGCCCGAAAGCTTGACAGGATAATTAGAAGCAGGATGGCTGTATAAGGTATAGACGTGCATGTCAAAAACGCAAGCCAGGAGCAGGAAAGAAAGCGCCTAGGGCTGCTTAAGAACGTATTTCGGAAAAAGGAGATATCCTTATGGCACGTGGCAGAGCGCCACATCAACAACGCAGAGGCGCTTTATGATCTCGCGCATGGAAAATTCAGCTTAAGGGGCGCATTGTATCCTCGAAACAAAGATCCAGTCATGGAAGCTGCAAACCTTTACCATGCAGCTGCAATTGATTTTATAGTCTCAGGTCATCCTCTGAGGGCCGCAGAAAGCTTTGAGAAATCTGCGGACCTGCTCATAGAGCATTGCAACGACAGTGCCGCAAAACTGCATCTGATCAGAAGCAATACTGGAGTAATGCCC
>DAHXGO010000126.1:0-1498 GCA_027332905.1 Microcaldota archaeon
ATTTTCGGAGGGGTTCTGTGCGCCAACTGCACGGCCAGGATAATAAAACTGGGCAGCAGGATAGAACATGGAGACATGAAGCTTGATGATATAAGCATAAGGGACAAGGCCTACGTGCTGCAGCTCATGGCGCACTGAATGTTGCGATGGATGCGATGATGAGGATCTGCATAAGCGGGATGACAGGAAGCGGTAAGACGACCCTCGGCACGATGCTTGCAAAGGAGCTTGGTATAGCCCATATAACAAAGGAGACGGCGAAGGAGTACGCAAGGATCGTATCTGATGCGAAGAAAGACAAGAGCGGCAAGCTGGCAATCAGGCAGGCCGCAGATTCCAGATATGCAAAAAAGTTCGATAAGGAGATACTGGAAGCCGCAAAGGGAAGGACATGTGTAGTCACCACATGGCTTGGACCGTGGCTGATTAGAGATGCGACACTGAGGGTTTGGCTGAATGCAAGCCTCGACGAGCGTGCAAGAAGGAAGGCAAAGGACCTGAGAACTGGCATAAGCAGAGCCAGGAAGTATGTTGTGGATAAGGATTCTGAGGCGGCAATGGGCTTCAGGAAGGTTTATGGCATAGACATATACGACCATTCGGAATTCGATATAGAGATAAACACCGAGAGGCTACCACACAGAGAGGTCATCGCTGTTATATCTATGCTCGCGATGCTTAAGGAAAAGATAAAGAGATGAATGCTTAATTGATTATGGTGATTTGGTGTTAGTAGAAGCAGGGAGGGTTTGCATAAAGAAATATGGAAGGGACGCGGGAAGCAGGGCAGTCATAACAAAAGTGGAAAACGAGAATTTCGTAAGGATAATAACCGCAAAGAGGAGGAAGGAAAGGAGATGCAATACAAAGCATCTAGAGTTCCTGAACGAGAGGGTAAATGCGGGCGCCCAGGACGAGGTCAATAGGGTTTTAGGAGTAAGATAGATACTATGTGGCCTCATAGCTGCTGTACAGCGATTCGAGTGCCGCTTTCAGCGTCTTCTCTTTGCTGGCTTCAGCACTGAGCAGTTCGAACAGCTTTGCTGCATCTATTTTTCCGCTGTATTTGTATTCTTTGAGGCGCGAGCTCAGCATTTGCATGCCCATATCCTTCAGCGGCATGCCATTGAGCTTGCCGTTCCTAACGTCATCTATCTGCAGTCCGAGTTCCGGAGTTTCGAGTTTTGATGAATCTACTTCCAATATTGCACGGGATGAAAACTTCTTGATTATAGAATGGAGCAGCAAATCTGCCCCGGTATAGCCATGGGCAAGCTTGCCTTCCACTACCAGTTTTATTATAGGCTTGTCGCTGTGGAGATCAAGTTCTTTTCTGATTGCCGACTCGCAGGCATCGGCAATCGCTGTAGGGGTAGTGTCTGTCATTTTTATGTGCAGAACCTTAAAGTCCCTGGAACCTATCGCAATGAATTCATGCGTGTTAGAAAGCGTGTCGTATATAACAAACCCCTTCTTCTCCTGTTCCCCGTCTTTGAGC
>DAHXGO010000127.1:0-1385 GCA_027332905.1 Microcaldota archaeon
GACCGGACCCGACGAAATTTCAAGGATGCAAGCCGCGATGTCGTTAGGCTTTACCACAGTGCTTGGGGGATTCATGCTGGCAGACATAAAGCGCACCCCTGAAAATGCAATTAAGGCAAAGGGCATAATATTCAAGGAAATAGCATACTTGTTATCAGAGGAAGTACCTGCGCAAGGCTCAAAGCCAAGTGCAAGTCCAGCGTTCCTGCGGACATGACTCCAACGATTTAAGAAAGTGGGCGGGAAATCCCACACCATTTATGAGTGGGAGGATGTCACGAATTTGCAATTCACTCTGCTACTGCTTTGCCTCTGGAGCCTTGCCTTTCTGCCCTGCTTCCACGCTTCCTGACCTGTCCTCCTTGCCTCTTATGAAAGAGAACAGCCCAGCCATCACAAGCATCAGGATCAAAGCAATAAATGCCGCATGCATGCCGTCGACGAAGCCCTTTCCGACCCCGCCTATTACCTTTGATATGCCGGCGAACACTTCGAACGCCAGGTACCTTGGCATGGCGGAGGCAGCGGCCACAAACGCTATGACGAAGCTGCCTATCAGCCCCATGTTTCCAAAAAGGCGCAGCGTCCCGGAGGCCGCGCCCCTGAGCTCTCCGCGCACGTTAGCCATTACCGCGCTGTTGTTGGAAGGCCAGAACATCGAGCCCCCAAAACCTGTTATTATTGTCCCAAGCACGACATAGTAAACCGGGGAGTTGACTTCCAGGAACAGAAGGTAGAAGGCAACTCCTGCCACCATGAAGGCTATGCCTATGGTAGCAATGCTGCGCGCACCGTACTTGTCCGAATACCTTCCCATTATCGGGGACAGTATGCCGCTTATCACGTATCCCGGCAGCAGTATTAGCGACGCTATGAGCGGGGTATAACCCCTGACTCCCTGCAGGTACATTATCAGCAGGAACGTGACCCCCATGAATCCCAGCCCCTGGAACAGCGCGGCCATCATAGAATTGCGCAGCACCTTGTTGTGGAACATGGAAAAGTTTATCGTGGGCATCTTTGCCCTCCTGTCAAAGAGCACGAAGGCGATTACAAGCAGTATTCCAGTAACGAACAGTGCAACGTTAACGGCATTGCTGCCTACCGAGGCGTATTCTATGCCGGAATAGGATATGAGGGCTATCGCGGCGCCCAGCAGAGCCATGCCAACCAGATCAATGTGCTCGTTGGTCTTTGCCCTGTCCTTCAGGTATTTCATGCCCAGCGCAACGGCAAATATACCTATCGGAACGTTTATGAAGAATATGTACCTGTATCCTATGAATGTGGTTATCACCCCGCCCAGCACTATGCCTAGAAGCGCGCCTATGTTCCAGCTCATGGACGTGAACCCGTAGGCCTTGCCTATCCTGGCCCTGTCGAAC
>DAHXGO010000128.1:0-259 GCA_027332905.1 Microcaldota archaeon
AAACGGACGTTCTTATAATCGGGGCCGGAGGGGCTGGCATGAGGGCTGCAATTTCTGCATTCGATGCTGGGGCGAGAGTGACAATTCTCTCCAAGTCTCTTCTGGGAAAGGCACACACCGTGATGGCAGAGGGAGGAATCGCTGCTGCCCTCGCGAACGTGGATTCAAAGGATAGCTGGGAGGTCCACTTCTCGGACACGATGGAGGAGGGCGTTTACATCTCAAACTACAGGATGGCAGAACTCCTCGCAAAGGAGGC
>DAHXGO010000128.1:269-746 GCA_027332905.1 Microcaldota archaeon
ACGTACAGGAGACTCTGTCATGTGGGCGATAGAACGGGCCTCGAGATAATCAGGACTCTTGAAGACCAGATTCTTCACAGAGACATAAAATTCTTCGACGAGCTTTATGTGACAAAACTCCTGAAGGACGGGGGAAGAGTAGTCGGAGCTGTTGGGCTCAAACTTAACACAGGTGAGTTCTACGTTTTCAGCTCGAGGGCTGTGATCATTTCGACAGGAGGATGTGGCCGGATATTCAAGGTCACATCAAATTCATGGGAGTCCACCGGTGACGGACTTGGACTCGCATACGAGGCAGGAGCAGAGCTGATGGACATGGAGATGATCCAGTTCCATCCGACCGGCATGGTCTACCCTCCGGGAGTGAAGGGGTTGCTCGTCACAGAGGGTGTGAGAGGGGAGGGGGGAATTCTGTTGAACTCCCAGGGAGAGAGATTCATGCAGCGCTATTCCCCGAAGAAGATGGAACTTGATGCA
>DAHXGO010000128.1:756-993 GCA_027332905.1 Microcaldota archaeon
ATGGCGGGGAGGGGAACCATACACGGAGGAGTCTACCTGGACATTACACAAAAGGGACCAGACTTCATCAAGAAGAAGCTGCCCAGTATGTACAAACAGTTCCTAGACTTCGCTGGGGTGGATATAACTAAGGAGAAGATGGAAGTCGCTCCAACGGTCCACTACCAGATGGGGGGGATAAAAGTCAATCCCGAGACCACGGCTACCAACGTCCCTGGATTGTTCGCGTCTGGAGAA
>DAHXGO010000129.1:0-914 GCA_027332905.1 Microcaldota archaeon
ATACTTCCCGCACAAGATAAACCGTTATTTTGAATCTTTTGTTGGTGGTGGTGCTGTAGCATTTTACATTATCAAACACTACAAACCTAAAGAGGTTTATCTATCAGATAACAACGAGGAACTGATTAACACATATTTGGTAATAAGAGATAGCGTAGAGCGACTGATTTCTCAACTCAAAGAATATAAGAAAAGTCATTCTAAGGAATTCTATTATAAGGTGCGCGCGGAGAATCCTAAGAACCTCTCCCCTTTAGAACGAGCAGTCAGATTCGTTTATTTAAACAAGACGTGCTTTAACGGATTATATAGAGTAAATTCAAAGGGAGAGTTCAACGTTCCAATCGGCAGTTACAAAAACCCATCGATAGTTAATGAGAAGGAACTCCGAGAAATATCAAAGTTGCTAAAGGATGTAAATATAAAAGCACAGCAATTTAACAAAATAGAATCAATGGTAAGGAGAAACGATTTTGTTTATTTCGATCCGCCTTACTATCCGATAAAGAGGGGGAGCTTTACCACATATACAAAAGAGAGTTTTTTGGATAAGGAGCAAATGGAACTCGCAAGATTGTTCAAAGTCTTAGATAAAAAAGGTGCGAGAGTGATGCTCTCTAATAGTGATTCCAAATTTATAAAAGGACTATACAAAGGCTACAATATCGACATCGTAAAAGCAAGTAGAATGATAAATTGCGATGCAGAAGGTAGAGGAAAGATAAATGAAATAATCGTTACAAATTATAAAGTAGGCACACAAGCCAGACTCTAATCAACGTCCTCTAAACGTTGCAGTATTTGTTATGGCAAATATGTCGTTTGAAGTGAGCAAAGCATTAATTACATCTCTAAACATATGAGCTTTTTCTGAGCCTGTTTTCTCCTCTATGCTCAGGAGCTCCATAACGCAA
>DAHXGO010000012.1:0-13211 GCA_027332905.1 Microcaldota archaeon
GCCGAGTTGGCCAAATTCCTGGCCAGCTGTGACGTGGATCCGGCGGCGGGAGAGCTGCTGGAACTGCTGGCGGAGCACCGGATCCCCACCACTATTCTCAGCGACGGCATGGAGTCGTTCATCCGCATTATTCTGACCCAGAAAAGGTTGCGCTGCTCATACTGGATTTTATAGAAGACGGTTAAATCAAATAGGTTTTGGCGTGCAGGCCAGTGTACTGCATAAATGCTTTTATTCTCCAAACGAATAAATCTCTTTTTAGGCATATAATATTGCATATTTTGTATTTGTGATAGCATGGCAGATAATTCATACCCTATTGAAAAAAGGCTTTATGAGCTTTCGGAAAGCTTTAGCGGAACCCCAGAGGTACAGATAGTGCGAATGAAACCGGTAAATCAAAAACCTATGAATTTCGACCCCGGCATGTTTGCGATGATATCAGGGGTGGAAAAGGACACGGGCAAGCTGCTCGTCGCAAGGGCATTTTCTATAGCATCCGAACCAAATTCGCAGGACCTTGAATTTTTCGTTGTTAAGGAGCATGGAGGACACACGTCATACCTTACAATTTCAAAGCCAGGGGACAGGTATTACGTCGTGGGTCCGCATGGGCAATTCAAGTATGTACCCCAAGAGAATAGTAAGGTGCTCTTTGTTGCAGGCGGAACCGGGCTTGCGCCATTCATGTCGATGATAAGGCATATAAAAAATACAAATGCAAAGATTGATGCAATGCTGCTATACAGCGTAAAATTCCCCACTGAAATAATCTACAGGGAGGAGCTTGAAAAGACATGTGCCGATTTGGGCATTTCTCTCGTAATCACTGTCACGCGCCCGCAGGATGGGGATCAATGGAAGGGCGAAACCGGGCACATCGATAGCAGCATAATAAGCAGGCATGCGCCTGACGTAAAGGATAGAACGGCTTATATATGCGGGCCGCTGGCTTTCGTAAAGGCTATAAAGGATGCGCTTGCAGGTTTGGATGTGGCAAACGAAAAGATAAAGGCAGATGTTTGGGGCTGAATTGCATTTACCCATTTGTCATATCTTATTCAGCCTGCTTTCCACTTCATCTAAAGAAAGTTTTGTTGTAAGCAGCGGTATCTTCTCTATTTGGGCTATCTTGATGGCCAATTTGTCTATGCTTGATATGTTGTGTATTATTACGACTTTTGGTTTTATTGGAGCTACCCTTATTACAACCATAGGCGACCTGCCGGTCGATACATGCTCGAATATGAATGCGCGCTCCGTAGTTGAGCCGAATAGCATAGGATATTCTGACGGCGAAAGCTCCAATATCACCCTAAGGCTGTCAAGTTTTGTGTAGCCAAACAGCTTTACGGAATCCAGATAGTTTGGGCTTGCCACTACCTTTCCTTCTATTATTCTGTTTAGGTCAACCCCGCTGATTGGCGCAACAAAATCATGTATCATGTATGCAGGAGATTCTGTTTTCTTTTCTCCGGAGAACTTCTCCAGGCTTTGCTTTACGGCTCCGCCCTTTGATTCATCTATTGCAAAAAGCGCCTCGACAAACCTTCTTATTACGCCAACGCCGGGACTCATCCGCCTATTGCTTTCATAATCGCTTATCGTGGAGGCAGATATCTTTATTACCTTTGACAATTCAACCTGCGTAATTCCGAAAAGTTCACGCCATTTCTTCATTACGCTCCCAGGGCTATCGGAAAGAGTTATTTCGCCAGCTATCTTCTCTTGCATCTCGTCCATTTTATCGCGCTTTCCTCCTTTTTGAAGCCCTTGGTTTTTTGGGGTGCGGAGTCTTTGGATGCATGCCTGTTTTTTGCTTGCCCGAATCAATGCTTTCATATAGCTTATCTATTGCTTCGTCTGAAGGTGTGCCGCTTGACAATCCTGCAACTGCAGATTTCGAAACCATGGCCGATTTTTTTATGACGCCATATATTAAAAGCGCAATGCCAGATATGAACAACAGTAGGGCAACGATGCTCAGTATGCCCATGCCGCTGGTGCTGCCGGTTATGCTAGATACTGATGAAGACGGCAGGTATACATATGTGGCGTTTATGGCAGTATTTGATGAACTGCTGCCGTTTGCATTGTCTATCACTAATTTATAGCTGCCAATTGGCAATTCGCCCGGACTTGCCTTCGATGAATTAGACTGATATACCAATGCGTTGTTCGGCTCGGTCGGGATAGATGCATTCATTGTATTATTGTAGGCCAATATCAGGCCTTTTCCTTCGAATGGAGTTGCGCCGCTGATCCCAGATCTGGGGCCTGTGCCTGAAACCCATACTGAAAAAGAGCTCTCATTGAATAGGAATACCTGAACTGGAGAATGTATGCCCAGGCCCATTAACATCGGGGATGCTGTAGTCGAATTTATGTCAATGTAATACAACGAATTAGAATTTACAGTTATATTCTTGTATACCAGGTCTCCATACAACTTTGAGAATGTAGATGATGTAGAACTGGCTATTATGCCGAACAGTATTATAGATAGCGCCATAAGCAGCAATCCAGAATAGACCAAACGCTTTTGCATTATATCAATACCTTTCTAATCAGGAAATTATTTAAATGTACATCTCTGTGGAGTAGAGGATAGCAAAGGCTAAAAAACAGATTATACAATATAATACGTGGTATTATGGGCGATAAAATTGAGAGGATTAAAACCGGCATAGCGGGTTTGGATGATATGTTATATGGCGGACTTCCGTTCAAAAGCCAGGTGATAGTGGCAGGAGGGCCGGGCGCCGGAAAGACTCTTCTCTCATTTGAATATCTTTATCGCAATGCAAAGGCAGGTATACCCTCCACATTCATCGCATTGGAGGAAAGTTCTGAAGCAATTATCAAGAACGCAAAAGAGGTGTTCACGGACTTCACAGACATAGATGCCTTGATTGAAAGCAATATGCTGACAATAGATGGAAGAGAGCCCTCCATAAAGCTAAGGGAGCAGAGCGATTCGGATGCGTACTCGTTTGGGAACATGGTATCCGACATCGAAAACGTCATAACCGATAATAAGTCCAAGTGCATAGCAGTCGATTCCATATCGCTGCTCAGGCTCATGATGGGCAACGACGTAAGCTACAGGAGATCCCTGCTAGCCCTGACATCTAATCTTAGAAGGCTCAATGTGACCTCATTATTGACAGTTGAAATCCCTTCTTCAGATAGGGACAAACTGCGCTTTGAGCCTGAATTCTTCATATTCGATGGCATACTAGTGCTATATCAGAACAGCGAAGTTGATAAAAGGACCCTAACGGCTGAGATAGTCAAGATGCGTGGGTCTAACCACAGTAACATGCTTGCACCTTACGAGATAACCAACTCTGGATTCAAGATATACACGCTTACACAGGATGGAGAGATGCAATGATATGGAGCGCCAATGGAAAAACAGCAATATTCAAGGTAATACAGATGGCCTGCAAAAAAACAAAGCCGAAGTAAAAAATAGGGAAAAACAAAGGATTGTTGTACTTGCAGGATTTGTAATCCTGCTCGCCGCATTGGCGGGATTAGTTGCCCTTGGGTCGCTGAGACACCAGACGCCAGTCTCGCAATGTGAAGGCATAATTTTTGCACAGTCAAAATACACCTGCTTGTCAAATCTGGCTTTGACCACAGAAAATCTCTCCATATGCAGAGATATACCAGGCAGTTATAGTTATGGGTGCTTATCTGGCATAGCAGCAGATGCATCAAACTCATTGATATGCAATTATATGAACAGCTCTTCTGCAAGCTATTCAGGATGCATATCGCAGTTTGAAACTTCAGGGTTCAATGCGAGCGTATGCAAAAATGTAGAAAATTCTTCAGTTATGTCTTCATGTTTCTATACCTTTGCAGATCTTGGGAATTTCTCAAATCTGTCGTATTGCAAATCCATAAACAACACACAGCTCGTCAACGAATGCACAGACAGATTTTATTACACAAGTGCAATAACCTCGCATGACTCGAATTATTGCAGCGCATTGCCCAATTCGAGCACCAACGGCATACCGATAAGCGAACTGCTGGGATTGAACGCAAGCAGTATAGTGGGTGTGAATTTACCGCAGAATGCATACAATTATAGTTTAAGTTCGTATGAATTCTTAAACATTTCAGACCAAGGATTATGCTATCTCAATCTTGCAGGGATAACTAAAAACGCCTCATTATGCAGCTTTGAACGGGGGAATTTGAATTCTTTATGCCTGGCCTCGACTAAAAGCGCGCAGACCAAGCCCCTCAGTTACAGCCAGATACTTACAGTATGCAGCACATTGCCTGGCAGCTACAGAAACATCTGCATTAATCAGGAACTAATAGGCCAGGCTTCGGAATATGACAATTCTACGTACTGTAGATACACAACCAACACAACTGAAAATTCCGCATGCCTTTCAAGCATAAATTCAAGCAGCAGTTAGGTAATAGAAATGGAGGGCATTGTGACATCTGTAAAAATAGGCAACAGGAGTGAAGATTACAGGTACAATGTAATCTGGCGAGGCAATGCAGCCCAGATACGCAGCACTGTGCCATTGGATCTATATGACAGGATAGAGATAGATGATAATCCTGAGATGCCATATATCAATGCCAGGCAGCCGCATGGCAAGGCATCAGAGACTGAATGCAACGCACTTATAGACAGCTTTTCAAAAGCCATTGGCGTGCACCGGAATAATCCCCACATTGCCGGCAAAGAAATAGATAGGTTCATAAAAGCCAGTAATGATGCCATTGAATCTTGTGCACTTAGGCTGCTCGAAGCATATATATCCGGGGCTCCGATAATAATAAGATTCCACAATGACGGGGACGGATCAACCGGGGCTATTGCCCTGTATAGGGCATTCGGTTCCGTAAGGGAAAAATTTTTTGAAAATGAAAATGCAAACGCACATTGGACAATGAACAAAAGTATAGCCTACAGCGAAGATTCGCTTTTTGTAGATGAATCTATATTCAATTCTTACAAGTCGGTTAGGAAACCGCTCATACTCCTTACGGATTTTGGGACAACTTATGAAAGTGAGAGCGCAATCAAAAAGGCATCAAAAAAATATTCGCTCATCTGGATTGACCATCACCCGATCTATGACGGCTTTCCTTATGCAGAACTTGATTTTTACATAAATCCGTGGGCATTTGGGATGGATTCAAACATCTGTGCCGGAGTGATTACAGCATCCATAGCAGAAAAATTTGCACCGGAGATGGATTTTACATTGCTTAAAAAAGCAGCATTGGATAGTGACCACAGCAAATATTACACCCATACTGAAAACGCGCATGCCCTTGCGCTCGTACTAGATTCTTTGACCGCCAATGACAGGATAGGGCACCAGGAAAAAAAGATAACGCCGAAGTATTTGGAAGCGGCGATCACCGATCCGGAAAGTTTTGCGCATGTGCTAAACAGCGCATCCGCACAGATAGCCGAATCTTTGGACATAGGCATAAAAAATGCAAAGAGGCATGTCATGAAAAGCGGCATAGCTGCATACGTTCTAGATTACAAAGCAGTGGCGGATAAACGATTTGAATACGTAAAACAGGGCAGGTATACGACAAAACTCCAGGATAAATTTGAAGAAACTAATGGGTTTAAGACAGTCACCATAGTGTATTATAAGAATTACATATCAGTGAGGGTTAACAAGAACATATCTGATTCTATAAACCTGCTCGGCATCATAGCAAAACTCAGGGAAAACACCGAATACATACAAAACGGGGGAGGGCACAACGAAGCCGCAAGCATAAAGGTGGACTATGATGAAACCGGCAGCGTGATGCATTTGCTTCTGGGTGAACTTATTGCGATTTGAAGCGCCCTGTTCAAAAAACCATGTTTACGGTCAGTGTTTCGGCATACTTTGATGCATCATTTGAAGGGACTTGCAGCATTTGGCATAGTGGAGCTGCATGCCGAAACAGGTTATGAAATCGGTATATTTATCTGTTGAATGATGCCGCCAGCCAATCGACTTCTTTTGCATCCATGTCGAATGTCTTTGCAAAGAAATCGTACACTTCTGATTTTTCTATCCCTTTTGCAGAAGAGTCACGAATTATGGCAGATACCATCGGCAGATCTTCAGACATTATGCGCGATATGCTTGATTTTAAACGCTTCTGCAATTTTTTGGCTATCTGTGCTGCTGAACCGCGCTCTGCTTTGGAACCACTGAGCTCCTTTATGTTCTTTGGGAATTCGTAACGCTTGAATGTATTAGGGTATGTAGATTTTGATAGCGCTACCCCGCTCGACATAAGCACATTCATGTATCTCCAATACGTGTAGTACTGCGCTTTTTGAGCGCGGTTGAAATAGAACGATGCACGCGAAAGCATAGCAAATGCCTTTTCAAGGTCGGCCAGTTCCCCATACCTGTTGGTTATGTTTTCATTAATCCATTGCATTAACATATCGTTGGAAAGGTCGCTACTGGATACTGCCCTTATTGGCGCAGTGAGCGTGTTTGACATAAATATCCCGTCAAGGACGCTGAATATGTCCTTTTTCCTGTCCCTAAAACCTATAACTTCGAGCGAATCATTCTGCGTGCCAGCCAGCACCATCATGTCGTTTATTGCACTCCTGGCATCCCCATTTGACCTTCCAGATATTGCCAATATCATGTCCTTATCGGCATTGAGCCCCAGTTTAGATGAGATATCCGAGAGTATGGATGTTATCGTAAGTTGATTGATCTTCTTGAATTGCACAGGCGTGGTTTTATTTCTTAGAAAGGATATGCTTTGGTCCCACATATCGTTTGCTATGAATATGATTGGATTCATTGATTTTGAGATTACTTCAGTTATGGCGCTTCCAGCTCCGCTATCAAATCTTTTGTTCATGTCGTCTATTTCATCTAAAAGTATCAGTGTCTTGCCAGCAAACAGCGAGCGCGATGTGGCTGCAGACAACAGTGTTTTCTTTATTGTATCCCTGTCCCTGTAATCACTTGCATTCAGCTCCACTATATTCCAACCTTCCTTGTTGGCCAATGCCCTTGCCGCTGATGTCTTCCCTGTGCCGGGGGGCCCATAAAGGAGCAGGGGTCTTGGATTTGAGCCATTAGAGACGGCTCTTGAAAATTCGAGCATTGCGGATACAGCAGTATCGTTTCCCTTTATCTGCCCTATTTCATTTACTCCGTAAAAATAGTTTAACATTCAATGCGCCTGCAAAACCTTTATAAAATATATTCATTTGAATATATAAGTAACTTTAATATATTAAATGTTTACTATATGCTTGAAGTTTGTGGTGCTGTAATGGAAAAATTTGAAATCCCCAAAAATTTGGCGCTTATACCTGATGGGAACAGGAGATGGGCTAATAACCATAAAGTAGGTATAATTAAAGGTTATGATTTAGGCATCAAGAAGTTCATAGATTTTAGCATCTGGCTAAAGGATTTTGGCGGCGAGACACTTACGGTGTGGGCGCTGTCCACTGAAAACATAAACAACAGGAGCAAGATGGAGCTTAACATCCTATATAAGCTTTACATAAAAGCAGCAAACGACAAGAAACTGCTTAAAACGCTTAGGGATAATGGCGTGCGCATAAATGCGATTGGAAACTTAAACCTTATTCCCGCTGAAGTCAGAAAGGCATTGAGCAGCATTGAAAAAAAGACTAGGGCGTACAAGAAGTTCACTATAAACATCTTGATAGCTTATGGCGGCAGGGAAGAGATTTTGCATGCAGCACGTAAAATGATTTCGCAAAAGATACACAATAAAATAAAGAGGATTGACGAGGCTGCGCTTCGGGTTTGCCTTAGAACGGGCATGCTGCCTACCCCTGATCTCATAATAAGGACATCCGGGGAGCTAAGGCTCTCTGGATTCATGCCATGGCAGGCAGGATATTCTGAATTGTATTTTGCTGAAAAATACTGGCCTGATTTCAAAAAAGAAGATCTCAAATTGGCGCTTGAAGACTTTTCTAAACGCAATAGGAGATATGGTAGGTAAATTTTAGGTTTGCTAAGTGCTCGTATGTCTTACAAAAGTTATGAGGGACCATTAAAGCACATCAGTTTATTCTCCAAAAGCTTGCCAAGCAACAGGATGCTTCTGCTGATGCTCATAGCCATAGGCCTTATTACAGGCATGGCAAGCGCAGCACTGATGAATTATAGCAGCCTAGCACAGGATATTTCATATGTAATCAGCAACGGCATATTGACAGGCGTGTTCGGAATAATTATACCTGCAACATTGGCAGTAGTCACCATCAAGATGCTTAGAAGATATGTAGCAGCCAGATATATACTTTTCAGCACCATAATAGCTACAGTATCTTATTCTATCTTTTTCGTGCTTGCCGCAGCAGTATACGCCATAACCCACAATTATTCCTTCCCTGCAGTGATAATACTGCTCGGAGACGCAAGTACTTTCGGGTGGTGGCTCTTCATAAGCAAGATACTGCTTAATGAAAAGCTTAGAGCTGTGCCATTCGCACTCATACAGCCTACGTTGAACATACTCTTCCTCATACCTGGAGGAAGGTTTATATTTGCAAAGACATTCCCGCTGAATATATTGTTGATAAAGCTTTATGCAGGCATATTCGTATTTCTTGTTGTAGTGTACTTTATATTGTACATAATGGATATGCCACTCAGGAAGAGCCTTGGGTTCAGCGGCATAGACGCATTTACCCAGATGCTACAGAACTGGCTTTTTGACGTCAACATAACCATAAATTCTAAGAATCTCGGGCTAGTTGGAACATTCCGCGACATAGAGGCGCAGATGCTGGTGTTCAAAAACCCCAAAGGGGTAGTCAAATCGATATTTTTTATACCTGAAATACATTACGGACCTATGGGCACGATAGGCAGCAGCAATTTTCCATACATGCTTGAGTATCATGGCATTGCAAAACATAAAGCAAATACTTTCATAATGCACCCTGCAGTGAGCGAGGACAATACTGCGTCCTATAGTTCCCAATACGCAAAGGTCGTAAAGGCTTTCGACGAATGTTTTGCCAACCTTAAACGCGTGGAGTGCAAACAGTTTACTTTTGCCAGGTCCGGCCATAACGGTGCTACGATAAATGTCCTTGGATTCGGGCCAGTCGGCTTGGCGACACTTAGCCGCGCGCCAAGGGTCACCGAGGATATAACGTCAGAGGCTTCTGCACTTTTCAAAAAAGCGCTGGAGGCAAACATGCAAACGCCTATATTGATAGACGCGCATAATTCGCGCTACGAGACTGCTCCGCTAGCGGAATTGGCAGCAGTAAAATTTGACTCGCCCATAGCAAAGGATTATCTGCATGCAATAAAGTACACAAATAAGATATTGCACTCAGGCAAAAGCATGCGCTTTGGATCATCGAGCATGGATCTTTACAACAGCCTGCACGAACCAAAGGATCTTGCACCTGGAAATTTGAATGTAGCTATTTTCAAATTCAACGGCTTTAGTTACTGCATCATACACATAAACGCAAATAACCTGCTCCCAAGCCTCAGGTCTGCGGTATTGAACAGCGTAAAGGATAAATACGGGATAGACGCAGAAATGTATACGACTGATACTCATTACGTAAATTCGTTTAGGGACACCGCAAGCAACGTATTCGGAAGCGTGACGAAGGAAAACGCTTTCCTTAAGGCATTGTATGGATGCATTGACGATGCACTTGCAGATATGGAAAATGTCAATCTTTATTACGGCAGGTCAATAATCAAAAACTTCAGGGTATGGGGCACAAATGAGAGGGATAGGATAATAACCGCAATAAACTCGATGCTGGCTATCGCAAAATTGCTGGTGCCGATAACGATAATAATCGGTTTCTTCATAGCTGCCTTAGTCATATCGCTGATATGATTGGATTTAATGCGTTGATCAAATGATGAACCTGTTTTCTATTTACATTTCTGCATTTCTGATTTCTGCCTTCGCTATTGTCTTTTATGTTTTTGAATACGTATTAAAATCGAGGTATTCAAACATCGCATGGGACGTTGGGATTTTTTCAACAGGGATGATTCTATTCTATCTGTTTGCATCAAGACCAGGATACGCAGTTGCCTTTGCTTTGGTGCTAGCCCTATCGACGATACAGGTGCACTTCTATGGTTTGCGCGCGAGAAGATTTATTACGTCTCTGGTCGTGCTTGAGGCTGCTTTGGCAATCTTGATAATATTTGGGTTGATTCCGTTGCAGTACTGCCTTGCGGCGCTTGCATTTGGGATCTTAGGGCCGTTTCTTTATAAAATAATATGGCACCACAAGACAGTAAGAAGGAAAATCTACGTTAACATAGAGATATTGAGGGATTTAGTGCAGATTGCCGTGGGAGCAGTCTTGATTATTATATTGCTATTGGTAAAATTTGAATACGCAGGCGCAATCATACTTATACTTGTTATGGCGGCATATTCGATTAACGGAACGCTCTCTGCTCTCAAAGGATCAGGCGCGCTAAGGCTATTTTCCAGAATAGAAAAACCTGGAGTCACATATGGGCAGGGAGCGCTTTTCATAAGCATGGGCCTCCTATTGTTTTTAGGGGCGTTCAGGTCTGCGAATTTGGATATATTCTTCGTAATAGCGCTGTATTTCGCAGATGCAGCTGCAACAATAGTCGGCTTGTCGATAAGGTGGCCTAAATTGCCATACAATAAAGGGAAATCGGTCGCAGGGACGCTAGGTTTTTTTGCATGCGCCTCTCTTGGTTATTTTTTCATAGGCCCATACGCCTTCGTATTTGCGGCCATACTTGCATTTATAGAGAGCCTGCCGCTTGGCAACAGGCTTGATGACAATATCGTCCTCTCTGTAGCATTTATCCTGCTTTCATACATCCTTATAGCCGGCTAATTGCATAATCTTCAGGAATTCACGCTCGTTGCTGCTATCATCCCCTTCGCCATTTTCTGGCGTCTCCATTATAAGGCATTTGTCATTGAGATAGCCGCTTTTAAAAAGATTTACAAACCCGTGTTCGCCAATAAAACCCTTCCCGATGTGCCAATGCCTGTCCAAACCGCTGCCCAGACCGAACTTTGCATCGTTTAGGTGTATCAAGCCTATCTTATCCAAGCCCATGCTGCGCTCTATTTCTTCAAACATGCTTTTTACGCCTTTTTCTGTGCGCATATCATAGCCTGCAGCGAATGCATGGCATGTATCTATGCAGATGCCCATATTTTTGGAGTTTACGCCAGACATTATTTCAGCCATTTCGTTGAAGCTTGACCCTAAGCTGTTGGTATACCCTGAAGAATTCTCAAAGAGGATTCTTACTGATCCGGCCGCGCGCATGACCCTTTTTGAGAATTCGGTTATGCGCTCGATGCCTGCTTCTCTTCCGGAACCAACGTGTGACCCCATGTGTACGACGATGCTTTGTATTCCAAGTGCCTTGCAATTTTCCATGTTGCCAATTAGCAGTTCTATGCTCTTCTCCCACGTATCCTGCTTCGGCGAAGCTGGATTGCATAGGTATGGTGCATGCGCGAAAGGTATGGAGTCGAATTTCTTTGAATATTTGAAAAACTTTTTTCCTTCAGAGTCATCTACGCGGTTTGCTTTCCATGATCTTGCATTTGCCGTGAATATTTGAAACGCCCCATAGCCTTTTTCACCCGCATGCAGGGCCGCATTTGATATCGAACCGGATATGGACATATGGAAGCCGTATCTTATTGCCATTGTTTATTACACCTATGTGTTATACTCATATCATATGTGCAAGAATACCGCTATTCAAGTAACTTAAACTCATTTAAAAACCTTTTCTTTTAATTACTATCTACTTTTGAATGTGTGGGGTGCTTTTTTGGTCAAACAACGTGGTTTCAGTTTATATGATATAGAGGATTACTTAAAAGAGGCGGGTGCAGAAAAGATAAAAGAGGGTGCAATTTTGACATTTGAGCAGGAATTGGAGGATACTGTGAAAAATTTGGTAAGCGAAGCAAAACTGTATGCTGATTATGCTGGAAGAAAAAGCCTGATAACCCATTCTGATATAAATCTTATAAGCCATAGGCCCATAAACGGGCTGCACGGCAATGCGTTCTATGGGAGCCATAGGATTAAGAGGGTGCGAAGGAGCGCTGCGCGCCTTAATGCCAAAAAGATAAGGATTAGGTCGCGCCTTTAAAGCAACGCCATGACCTTTAATCCGAATGCTAAGGCCACGAACCCTATTTCTATAATCCACATGTAAAGCGATACCTCCCATTCCCTGCATCTCTTTATGTTCATTATTATGTGCGTCCAGCTGTAGATCTTTTTGCCGTAGGGAGGCAGGAACGTACCATCCTTCTGGACTTTTCCAAGATCGGTAACCTTGAATTTTTTTCTTGCATGCAGTATGAACTCTATTATCCACGGCATTGATATTATGAGCCCAAACGACTCCATGTTGCCTATTACCATTGCGCCTACAAGGGCAGCGCCAACGCCGTATGTAAAACTATCTCCCGGAAGCACCTTTGCAGGGTATACGTTGAATAGGAAAAATCCGAAAATCGATGCGGACAATATTGCGGATATAAGTGCGCCGGAATATGTGCCTGCAGGCATGAATATGCTGTATATCAGCATCGCAAGGCTTGCTATCAATCCGGTGCCAGTAGCTATGCCGTCGAATCCACCCAAGAGATTGAATGCATTGGCGGCAAATATTACCGCAAGCGGCAGTATGATCAGCGGATATAGTATGCCGAACGACACATTGCCTATGAGTGGCAGGCGTATCACAGAAACGCCAGCATTGACGGCAACTAAGGGTATTGCGCCGATTAACGTAAGCAGCGGCTTCTGCCATTGCTTAAGGCCCTTCCTAGTATCCATCATATCTGTAGACTTTACCATTTTTGCCTTGACATTGACGTCGTCAAGAAATCCTACAAGCGATATCAGCACTACCGCCAATATAGTAGCAAAAAGGTATACGAGCGAGGCATTGGGAAGATAGAATGGATGTGCGGGGGATGGAAATCTTGTCCCGAATACGTATGTAAATATCCCTATGGCAAAACCAAATGCCACTGCAAGCCCTCCGCTGCTCGGCAATGTCGGCTTGCTTTTCTTGTTGTGGTCCGGTGATGTAACTCCAGACTCAAGCATGTAGCTTTTTATGAAAAGCGTCGCTATTATAGTTATTGCAAATGCAGCCAATGATGGTATTATTGTA
>DAHXGO010000130.1:0-841 GCA_027332905.1 Microcaldota archaeon
CACCATTTCGAAGCAGGCGGCGACACAGGAGCTTCTATTGAACTGCTTTACGTAAGGGACATCGGATGTCATACTACCAACACTTACTGTTTCAGCTTATAGAAATATATACCTCTTCCAAGAGCAAACTCAATTGCCTCTATCGGAGCAAAGCGAGGGCTTGGACCAAGGCAGCAGGATCCAAATTAGCTGTTCCTTTGTTCTTTACTTCCTTTCTAATTTAAGGCTAAACTCTTTATTTAAAAATTCTGCAAGTGTTATGCAGTCAACACCCTGCTCCTTTGCTATTGCGGGAATATGTGTCTCCTTCTTGTTACTCTCTTCTGTTATGATAGTTCTTTTATGCAACTCAATAAGTATATATGCATCCATGCCGTTCATGAATTTTCTTATCTCTTCCAATAAAGTGAAAATCTGGAGCATTGAACCTGATAATTTTCGACGACAGAACTTTTATTGAAAACCGCCTCTCGACGACAAAAACCTGGTGATGCTCCCATCGGGATTTGAACCTGAGTTTTAGGGTTGAAGGCCCCGCGTCCTTGGCCGAGCTTCGTTCCGTATAGCGCGCCATAAGCTGAACTTCTTGTATCACAACTTTGCACAACTCTTTTAAAATATTCCTATCAGAATGAATTCTCAACTGGTTTGGCGACCGGGTGGAAATATGTACTACAGCGAGTTTATGCGTATAAGGAGCATGGAAAGGCTCCTCGAGAGGCTTGCCTACTTCTCAGTAGGGCTGGACTTTCTGGTGGCGATTGCAACGTTCCTTCTCATAAAAGGGTATAGTTTCTCCCAGGAGATGCTCACCATAGGCGGGTATCTGCTTTTTGTGGAA
>DAHXGO010000131.1:0-824 GCA_027332905.1 Microcaldota archaeon
AACGGGCCAGCCTTCTCGGAAACGGTGTTCTGAAGAATGTCCCCCTGAGCGGCACCCTCACAACCCGCATATTACGAAAATTCTCTTCGGCAGGAAGCGTCCTGTCGAACTGCGATGTCAGAACTGTGACCTCATTGCCCCGCTTTGTCATCTCTTCAGATATGTCCCTCACAAACGATTCCACTCCACCGTGATGAGGGGAATAGTATGGCGACACCTGCACTATCTTCAAATCAGCGGAACCTCCCCGATGACATCATTGCATCAGTCCTCAAACATGGAACAGATATTTCAGTTAAGAATGCGCCTCAACTGCATACAGATTGGCCTTACTGACATCCTCCCACGAATAAATTCGTGGGGTTCCCGTTAAGTCCATCCTCCACGGATATCACACCGCCGGGTTCATGGGCTGTGTCGAGTCAGCCCCGTTCCAGCCGACCAGCAGCTGGAACCTCTCCCAACGCTGCCCTATGTTGAGAGCGCCGTTCATATCGGCATTTCCGCGCCATCCGCACGCAGAGCATTCGAAGGATGACCGTGTCCTTCTTCTTCCCATGGCATGGCAGACATGGCATTCCTGCGAGATGTATGCCTCGCCCACATAGACAACGGGCTCATCCTGCCACATCGCCTTGTACTCTATCATGGACATCAGGCTGTGGAAGGGCATGGAGTTGACCATACGGTTGAACCTCCTGCCCCTGCCAGTATCACGGTGCCCGCCGGTGAAATCGCCTATGACGATTGTTGCCGACGTCTCCTTCGCAACCGCAACGATATCCTTCGCCGCATTATGCAGCAGTGCCGCGACTCTGCGCGCT
>DAHXGO010000132.1:0-760 GCA_027332905.1 Microcaldota archaeon
GATCAATACTGGAGTCAATGGAGAAGATTCGTTCCGAGGGCCAGAAGAAACTTGGCTTTCTGCAAATGAGGCTGGTCCATCCGTTCCCATCGGAATCGGTAATGAGCATTCTGAAAGGGGCTAAGAAATTTGCAGTTATGGAAATGAACTATGTTGGCCAGCTTGCCGATGTTATATGCGAATACACTGGCATCTCATCGAATTTCAGGATTGTAAAGTACAATGGCAGGCCGATTACTGTA
This sequence comes from Microcaldota archaeon, assembly GCA_027332905.1. GTDB lineage: Archaea > Micrarchaeota > Micrarchaeia > Micrarchaeales > Micrarchaeaceae > JAMCYW01. The sequence continues at coordinate 243 of DAHXGO010000132.1, forward strand.
GACGAGGCATATGATTCTATTAAGAAAATACTTGAAGGGAAATCAGAGGCGAGGGTGGTGCTGACACATGGAGCTTAAACTTGCAGATTACAGAACTGAGGTGCACAACGACTGGTGCCCGGGATGCGGAGACTTCGGAATACTGAGCGCCGTGCAGATGGCGCTGGCGGAATCTCACCTGAATTTGAATGAAACGGTAGTTGTGAGCGGCATAGGCTGTTCAGGGAAGACGCCTCATTACGTAAACGTAACAGGTGTGCACACGCTTCATGGCAGACCGTTGCCGTTTGCAACCGGCATAAAACTCGCAAATCCGCATCTGAACGTGGTGGCTGTCGGCGGAGATGGTGACGGCCTGGGAATAGGCGCGGGCCATTTTGTGAGCGCCGGAAGGAGGAATGTGGATATGGTCTACATTATACATGATAATGGTGTTTACGGCCTTACGAAGGGCCAGGCATCTCCTACGCTGAAACTGGGTACGAAGACAATGGGACACAATTTCCCCAATATTACAA
>DAHXGO010000133.1:0-756 GCA_027332905.1 Microcaldota archaeon
TTACTTCCCGGCAAATTTGGCTTGCTGTTTTACCGGACTGTCGCCTTTACTCAAAATCAGTTCGATTGTCTTATCTCTGGACTTGGCTCCTCGGATCAGGAATATGCCCGATTTTGGAACACCGAAGTGATTTGACAGAATTTCGAGGAGCCGCCTGTTGGCTTTGCCGCCCGTCGCTCTTGCGTCCACCCTCACATCGTAGCTCGAATCGTCAAGTTTGGTCACCTGAGGAAGCTTTGAATTCGGCGTCACATGAACTTTAATGATCATCACATCCCATTTTGATCAGTGTGGATATAAAGATATCCGGGACAGTCTCTATGGACTTGACCAAACAGGTGTGACCGGCTTTTCCCGGAACCATGAAACGGCACTCGCAACATTTTGCTGCCGGAACTGGCTTACTGGGCATACTGACATCCTCCCACGAATAAATTCGTGGGATTGCGCTCGCTTTTTGTTCAAAAAAGCGCAACTGAGTTGGCAGGTGACTGGTTTCTGATCCGCGTCTTGCAACATAGAAGTTGCCTGATGGACATTGCTGCTGTCTGGTTACCTTGAATGCGGCGACAAGTCGCAAAATGATTTAGCAGCTATGCAAGAATTGTTCAGCCATACACGACGCTGGCATTGGATTCACATCCATGCGATTCTTCGACATGCACCGAAATTTCATATCAAAAAACGGTTGATGACAGATATATATAATTGTACATAATTGTATTAGCTAAACTGGAAAGGGGAGTTCTATCTTGT
>DAHXGO010000134.1:0-737 GCA_027332905.1 Microcaldota archaeon
GTTACTGAGGCGCTCTTCTCCGCCTCCGGCGGCGATTTCAGGGATCTGTGCCTGACAATGGTCACGGGCATGAATGACAAAGTCACAATGGATTTCACGTCCATCGACAGATACGACGAGAAGACGGGAACAAGATCCATGGCACGCATGACAGGTTACACCGCCGCGGCCATCACCCGCCTGATATTGAATGGTGATGTCGATGGAAGAGGAGTGCTTCCGCCCGAGTATATAGGTTTTGACGACAGACTCTTCTCAATGCTTTTTTCTGATCTGAGAAAGAAGAATATAATTTTTCGCTCCCGCAGAAGAAAGACAGACGGCAAACGGCCACCCCACCTGCATTCTTGATATATTGCTTCGGCGAGAGGCTATTGCTCATGGCGATTGAACAAAAAGCGAGCGCAATCCCACGAATTTATTCGTGGGAGGATGTCAGATGATTGAGAAGGGATGCGGATGCGAGGAAGAGACGGATCGGATAAACGGATAACATCTTCGCAGATTGCCACTTTTGTTTACTGTGCAAGAAAGCACAGTATTGCCTCTTCCCTGCCTCCGGATTACGTCGAGCCTGCCGCAGTCCGTGACAGAAGGGAAGAAGGCGTCTCGTATCACAGGTCGAAAGGAAGAACCGTTGTTGTGCGATCCCTGATGAGAGTTTTGCTGTTTGCGGCAGGTATTCTGGCACTAGCGGGGGCGCTGATAATATGGCTCAGATGACCATATTCGCATTG
>DAHXGO010000135.1:0-737 GCA_027332905.1 Microcaldota archaeon
CGGCAGGCAGAAAAGGCCTAAGGCTCTTGTCTGGTACAAGTATGAGTTGACCAAGTACTTTTTCAAATAGACGATACAGTTCATCATCACTCAGTCCCGATTTTCCCCTTATCTCAAGAAGGTGATGTGCAAATTCGTCAATAATGAATTCTGGAGCAAAAAGGGATAATGCTGGGTTAAAAAACAGTTTTCTTGTTGTGGAATCTTTTATGAGACATGCAAACAATATATTTGCATCAACTGTTACTCTCATTGAGAAGCGCCTCTGCGTGTTTTGCAGCATTCTTTGAAATTTTTGCACTTATGGGCTTCCAAGCCTTCCAATTAAACCTGCTCTTTTTGGCTATTCTTTCCGCTTCCTCGAAATCCGTAATTTTCTGTTCTATTACGTTTCTTACTGCACTTGACCATTTGACTGAAGAATACTTCTCCATATCCTTTTTCAACTCCTCGCTTATTGAAAGGGTAATATTTGGCATGTAATCCACATAATTATTATGTGAATAAACATATTTAATACTTACTATTCAACCACGATGGTGACCCATACTCTGTCTCCTCGTGAAGTGAGTTTGGACTCGGCGGACTTCCGTCGTCAAAAGCGATGTACTTATGCTTTTTAACGTCTATATATACCTTTGACAGATGCAATATCGCATTGTTTATGCATAAGTTTAAGTTATTTATAGCTACAATTAATTTATGTCACCTTTTTATTCAGCAAGTGCCCCAACTGC
>DAHXGO010000136.1:0-735 GCA_027332905.1 Microcaldota archaeon
GTCTGGGTAAAGCCTTTATTTATGCTTCCATATTTACGGAACTTGCGGTGCTTCCACTTTGTTGTATAGTAATGGGATATGAGCTTCTGGAGCTCCTCTACACGCCACTTACTAAGCAAAGGCAATAGCTCCCTAAGCTCGCCCTTTATGCGCTCCAGCTCCTCCAGCTTGGTGTCTTCGTTTATGGCCATGATAGACACCTCAAGGCGAGTAAGCCTTCCGTATAGCTCAAAACTGCGTAAAATAGCTGGTAATGCCTCTTTCTGAACTGAAGTGCAAGCTCCACAAGCATGAGCCTTGAGATTATGTAGTTGAGCTTCTTGGTGCGCGTCTCTATCTGGGCTACCTTGAGGTTGCAGGGCTGGTGGAGAAGCCCCCTGGGCTCCCCTGTGGCGTGGTCGTGATCCAGAGAGCGCTTTTGAGTAAGGGGGGAGGCTCGCCTCGCCTCTGGCGATGGCTCGCCCTGCGTGATAGCGGTATTGGGCAGGCGAGCGTGCCCGAGCGACGCCGAAGGCATCTTTTGGGGCAGGCGAGCGTTGAACATGGGTGTGGGGTTGCCTCTTTCTGAAAGGCTTAAAAGACTTGGTTTTGTAGCTTTATTAATGGGCAAAATTAGGAATTTGTGGAACGAGTTAGATAGTGGCTGGAAGACAATCGTTAGTGTGGGGGCTGCTTGTATCATTGTTTTAGTGGCGTCTGGCTTAGAGGCGATGAAGGGAGAGAGTGCACCTCTTG
>DAHXGO010000137.1:0-732 GCA_027332905.1 Microcaldota archaeon
GCGGCATGGTCCTGCTCATTGCGCCGGCAATGAAGAGTGAGCCGCTGGAACGCATGCTTTCGCGTCTCGGACTGAAAAGGGATGACAGCCTGCTGGATGTCACAGAAGGCAAGCTTGACAATGCTGCCATGCTGGGCGTAAATGGCGACGCGTCTGTGACTGATGCCGTGATTGAGCGGATCGCCATGCTGGATATCATGAAGAAATGAGCGACACCGACCACCAGACCCTTGCCGGTCCGGTGGTGCTTGAAAGCCGCAGTGAAGCCTTCGATGAAGCGAAAGCGTTCGATGGACGGGAATCCGTCAACGGGACATACGGCTGCGCGAATCCCGGAAATAGCAAATTGATGGATGGTTGATAAGTTTTCTGACATCCTCCCACGAATAAATTCGTGGGCTTGCGCTCGCTTTTATGTCAACTTTTCAGGAACAGTTAATAATGTTGCCATGATAGCAGTTCCCTGCATAAGGGCATGGAAAGAAGCTGGAGTGTCAGAAGTTGGACGAAAAACAGATAATTGAGGCTCTCAAGCCCGTGATGGATCCGGAGATAGGAATAAGCATAGTCGAACTTAACATGGTGAGGGGTGTAAGGATTGAAGGCGCCAGGGTCACCGTTGAGATAGCGCTGACAGTCCAGGGCTGCCCTCTTCAGAAAACCATCGAGTCCGACGTAAGAACCATTCTTAAGAATGTGCCCGGACTGGAGGAGATCGAGCTGAAGCTCGGT
>DAHXGO010000138.1:0-684 GCA_027332905.1 Microcaldota archaeon
TGGGGAATCGTGGTTGTCGCTGTCCTGACTGTTGTCGTCGTTGTGGTTGTTGTGGCTGCCCCCGCGGGCCTTGTCACAAAATAAGCCGCAGAAGCTATGACTATCACGGCAACCGCCACGATGCCTATGAGCAAGGTCTTTGGAATCCCCGATGCGCCGGCTCCGAGGGGCGCAGGCGAATCGCCTTTGACGCCCTGTCCCTGAGCTGACGGATTCGCGACGGGCGTCTCGGACGTGCTAACATCAACATCAGCGTAAAGGCCTACCATTGAACCACAAGCAAAAAAGCTTAATATATCTGTTTCTCATATCTATTTATTTATATCTATCAGAGCAAAACAAGCTTGAAACACGCCCCGGTAGCTCAGTGGTAGAGCGCTTGTCTCGTAAAAACTTTTTAGGAAAAAGTTTTATCAAAAAACGGGAGAACAAGAGGTCGAGGGTCCGATTCCCTCTCGGGGCTTCTGAAATTCCGTTTAAGTCCCACAAGGCTTAAATAGTCAGTGGTAGGTGAACATGTCCACGATGACATGTCGAATAAAAAGCCCATTACCGAGAGGACTAGGGATAAGATTCTTGAAAGGATAAAAGCCAACCCGCACACCACCTCTTACAACAGCGATATGATAGAAAGGATGGTGGCGTGGGCGCAAGCCAACGAGCGAGATGAGAAGACAGTTTTGA
>DAHXGO010000139.1:0-678 GCA_027332905.1 Microcaldota archaeon
GCCAAAGGCAACGGATATGCCAACGCCGCTTGCCAACTTAACCGGCTTCTTTTTGTTATGATCCATTGCAGTAACTCCGGAGTCCATCATGTATCCCATGGTGAACTTGATCCCGATATATGTGACTACGGCTGCCACTATCGCAGGTATAAGTATGGTAAGATACGTGTGATACATCCGAATCCCGCTGCGCCGCAACGCAAATATATGCAAAATATCGCAAAGCAAATTATAAACCTTTTGCTTTCTGCGCTGCCGCCACTGCCGCAGCCCAATCAATCACTAATAAATAATTTGATTGCGGATACTAAGTAAAAGTTTGATGCCCTTGTAGTATAACTTGGATAGAACGCGGGCTTGCGGAGCCTGTGATCCGGGTCCAAATCCCGGCAAGGGCGAATACATTTTCAACCAGTCCATTGCAATGCCGCACAGCATTGGCCCAGTCAGGTCAAAATAATATAATATTAAAATCCCAGGGTTATAAATTCAGTTTGCGGGTATTTGAATTGAAGCGCAATAAAAAACTCAGCAAAAGCATGAAATTCCTTATCGCCCTGCCGATGTGCTCTTCAATAGCATATGCCTTCTGGGCCTTTTTCATAGCCGAAAGCATAAGCTTTTACGGCAGCAACTATGCCAGCACGCTCCTTATAGTCTTCATTGTATCATCCGTCA
>DAHXGO010000013.1:0-13016 GCA_027332905.1 Microcaldota archaeon
TATGGCTGCAGAATCAAATCCTATGGAATAAGAGAGCGCTTGCATGTAATAAAACACATATAGCACTGCGATGAATCCTCCGGCTATCGAAAGTCCAAGGGCAGCATCCCTCATGTTCGCCATGCCTATATTTGGATGTTAAAATTAAAAATTGGTTGTCTGGCTAACATCGATGAATTCATTTACCAGCACTGTGGCATACGAACCTGATGGCAACGAGAACCGCATAGACGCGCCCTCTTCCATTTCAGTATAAGATATGTCTTTATATGGCGCGAATACTGCCCTGTATGTGCCTTTACAATTTATCTCAGGCATGCTCTTAACTTTAAATGATTCCTTTGCAATGCCTAGCTTCTCCATTGCCTCTTTTTCTATGTCGTTGATGCCATCCGAATTATAGCCGACTATGCTCCCTGCTATGAACATCCCATCTGCATCGCCGCCATTGAAGCAACTCAATGTTCCATAATCTGGGAAGCCATACGCATTTCTGCCGCATAGCGTGTCCCCAGCAACAGGATTGATCATGCCATTGCGTATCCTGTATTCAACTACATCGTTGAATATCCTGCTTTCAACGGAGTGTACGAACATGAGCAGCGTCTGCCTCGGCAATTTCCTCATCGCGTTGGCGTAATTTCCGGGGAATCTAGACAGGTATTCTATAACGAGCAATTCGTATTTCAGGTACTTCGGAAAATAAGAGAGCGCTTTTTTGAAATCCTGCTCGTTATGGAGCCTATCCCTGGCATCTATCGCGTCTTCATTCCTCTCGTTTTTCGTGTCGGTCAAGAAAGACATCACCGCGCCTTCAAAGTCGCTTTTCAATATGCTTAGCCCGACATCCACATTATTGCCCCTGGATCCGAAACGCTGGTCGCCAAAATAATTAGGGAAGACCCCTCCGAGTTCGTCGATTATCTGTTGTGCCTGCGGATGCTTAGGCGCGTGTCTTACCGCAACGGTGAACCTGTTGCCCAAAAGGTCGCCCAGCTTCACAGGCGCACTCGCCTTCCAAGCCCCGTTTATGGATATGTCTTTCATATGCATACTAAGGAGGCGTTCGGGCTCAACCCCGAAGATGCTGCACAGTTGCGTAGATGTGGATTGCCTGTCCTTGGTGCCAGCAAAGCCTACTGACTTCATCCCTCGCCTGAAGCTTTTTGCTATGCTTCTAAGCGCCTGAACCGTGTTCCAATCCTTTTTCTGCATTATAAAATTTGAAAATTTGCAATCGTCGCCACTGCTTCCAGAATCGGATCCTGGCGAATAGGCACTGCCCAGTTCAAAGACTCTGCCGTCCAAACCTATCTCTTCTACGAGAAAGTCGTCGGGCGAGCTTTTTATAATGCCCTTTATCTTATCGGATTTTGAAAGCGTTATCATCGTGCATCGCCTGATTTTTTCCTGCGCCTGAGCTTTGCTCTGCTGCTCATTTCAATCCCTTCCAGCATGTATACTGAATTCTCCATTCCTATCCTGAGGGACAGGAGAAGGAATGCCGATATTATTATCACGATGACACCCAAAGGCCCTACCCTAAACAGAAGAAATGCGAAGAGTATTGCCATAGCTGGCGCATGTTCACTTCGCGTGGCTATGAGCAGCAATATGCCCAAAAAGAGTATCAGCGTAAAAAGCAGATATTCTGGTACGAATGGAATGAGGATAAATCCGAGATAGCCCATGCCTGCAGCTATGAAATAGCTCTTCAAGAATTTTGATGGCTGCGCAGATCTTGATCTAGGCATCATAAAAAGTATGAATGCACTTGAAGCAAAAGAGGCGAATATTATTTCCGATGACCCGTTCCCATATAGGAAGTCGAAGTTGAAGTACTTTATAACATACATTATTACTACTATGCTTATGGCTGCCATCAATGCTGGAAGCAAGCCATTCCTTATCGGGTGCGCTGTGTATTTGCCTGGATAAATATTCCTGTATTCTATTTTTTTAAAATTCAACCAAACCATCATTGAAACTCTATTAGTTTTATTTTGTCAGCCAAAATCTTAAAATACACCGCGGTGTTCGGCATTATTACAACTCCCCTGTTCAAATTAGAAGCGCCATAAAGATATCCCTTCGCCCTGAAAAGCATGGCTGTAAAGCTGGCATCATCTTTGAACTGCCTTCGTATGCCGTCGTGCAGGTCATGCCTGCCGTTTTCCTCTATGTATGTGGGGAGTATATGAGCTATGCCGATGCCCTTTATGGGCTCCTTCTTTCTCCCGAGCAGCACATCAAGGTATGCATAATAACCTGTTGAGCCGGTCGGCGTGGCTATTATGAAGCCATTTGATATTCCGTATATCTTCAATCTGGCCCTTCCATCTATGGCGTCTATTGAGTACCTGAGAGCCTGCTTTATGCCATGCCTTTCGATGTAAAAATCCCCTGCAGAGAGGTAAGTTTTTTCATTGTATACGCATTTTATTACGGGTTCGGCCATTATGGCATAATCATGGTTCTTTATTCTTCTTATATATGTTGCAAGGCTGCTGAAGTTGTATGTGTACAATACCCCTTTGCTCCCTAATGGGCCGCGCTCCCTTCCCTTCAACTTGAGTATTGGTATGCCTATATTATGGGGCGCATACCTGAGATAGGTACCGTCGCCGCCAACCATCACTATGAAGTCAGGCCTGCTTCTAGATATTGCTATTCCTGATGAATCAAGGATCTTCTTTACCTCGGCAAATGTGACTCCGGAGAACGCGTCAACTATGACATCAGCCTTCAAATGTTTATCCATGCAATCATATCTAGCTTACATCAGGCTTTTAAAACTTCGTCAACAAAGCCGGCATGCCTTAAGTGCAGCCTGCATATTTCTATCAAAGCAACAAAATGGGTTTGGCAGAAATGTATTTAAACCTTTATGGCTAAATAATGTTGGTGTCTTTATGGCAGCATGAGCTCTTATAGGCTCAGTATTCGAAGGTTTTTGCTTTGTGAAAATACTAATCTTAGAACCTATAATCTAAACTGCATAAAATGCCATAATGCTTGTGATATCGCGTGTTTTGCGCGATTGATAAAGAGGAGAAGAGCTTGCTTAAATTTTTTAAACCATCTAGGGGATGGCTTGGCTATAGCAGCGATGAAGGCCGTGGCAAGCTGCGATAAGCCCGGGGTAGCCGCAAGTCAGGCTTTGAACCCGGGATTGCCGAATTGTGCATGCAAATGCACGCATACGCGGGGAATTGAAATATCTTAGTACCCGCAGGAAAAGAAAGCGAAAGCGATGCGGCAAGTAATGCGAATGAAAGCCGCAAAGGGCATACTGAATCCTGCCTTGCAAAAGGTCTGGAGATGTGGTGCAGTGCTGATCCAAAACATGAGCCGAATGCATTGGAAAGTGCAGTCATAGAGAGTGACAGCCTCGTAGGTTAAGTGTAATGGACTTGCTGCAATAGAGTAATTCCGCCTTAGTACGCGGAGTGAATATGGGGGCATTAAACCCTAACCCTAAATATTGGCTATAGACCGATAGCGAACAAGTAGCGCGAGTGAAAGCTGAAAAGAACCCACACATGTGGGATTGAAATAGATCTGAAACTAGATGGTGACGTGAAGGTAGGGCATGAAAGGAATGAGAGGCACCGAAGCTATGCTCGGAAGGGCTATGCGAGGTGCAAGGATCAGTGTTCTATCATTCTTCTTGAAGCAAGAGCCAGGGAGTGTATAGGCGTGGCGAGTCGAAAGGCGCAGCGAAAGCGAGAGCACGCAGCATGCGAGGTGCAAGGTATGAAAATGCCCAAGCCACACTTATACGACCCGAAGCCATTGTGAACTACGCGCGCCCAAGACGAAGCTAGGTTAACGCCTGGTGGAGGTCTGCAACCTGTCATGGCATGTCCTGTTGGGTGAGGTGCGGGTAGCGGCGATATACCTATCGAACATGGCAATAGCGGGTCCCTTCTGAAGTATCTTTAGGATAGCTCAGGGCGAGCTTGCATATGCGGTAGAGCGACCGATTAAGAGGCATGGGTTCGAAAGGACTCACCTCTTTGTCAAACTCCGAATGCATATGCTGCGTAGACCCCTGGAGTCGGCGATGTTGGGTAAGCTAGCATCGCGAGACTGCAAAGATAGTGACTGAGGTTAAGGTCCCCAAATCATAGTTGAGTGTAACAAAAGCAGGAAGTGCCATAGACATCTGGGAGGTAGGCTCAGAAGCAGCCATCCTTTAAAAAACGCGTAATAGCGTACCAGTTGAGGCATTTCTTTCTGAAAATATACGGGGCTAAACTATGTACCGAGACCTCAGCGTACGATAAGTACGGGTAAGAAGGCGTATGGCACGGCAAGAAGTATGTTCGAAAGGACATATGGACCGTGTCGTAGTGAAAATCCTGGTGTTAGTAACAGCATATATAGGTAAGAATCCTATACACCGTAAGCACACGGGTTTCTTCGCAACGCTCGTCAGCGGAGAGTTAGGCGATCCTAAGATGCAGGCCAATCACCATGCATCAAAAGGGAAGCTGGTTAATATTCCAGCCCCTAATAGGTAGGAGCGGCAACGCAAGGTAGATTTCTGACGCTTGGGGATATGTCCGCAAGAAAGTGCAAAGGGCTGTGGAGTCTCGTTATGAGGAGAAGCAGCTAAATGAACTGTTGGACTGATTTCCTGAGCCCGTGAAAAGGGAATCTGCAACGATCCTATTAGACCGTACCTAGAACTAGTACAAGTGTTGCTGGCTTAAAAGGCCAAGGTGTGTCGGAATAACCCAGGTTAGGGAATTCGGCAAAATAGTGGCGTAAGTTTTCAACAAGCCATGTCTGCGCCTAGTAAGCGCAGATAGCATTGACAAGGGAACAACGACTGTTTATCTAAAACACAACTCACCGCAAAGCCGAAAGGCTTAGTACAGTGGGTGACGCCTGCTCACCGCCAGTACGTGAACACCCTTTTCAAGGGGGATAAGCGCTGGCAAAGAGCGGGAGTAACTCTGACTCTCTTGAGGTAGCGTAATACCTCGTCACTTAATAGGTGACTTGCATGAATGGCGTAACGATTGTTCCACTGTCCCAACCTGGGATCCGGTGAACTCACTGCGCGGTGAATATGCCGCGATCCTCCAGTGGGAAATGAAGACTCTATGAAGCTTGACTATAGCCTGTAGTTGTTGTCTGGTTGGTTATGCATAGCGTAAGTGGGAGCGTCGATGTCTGGGCTTTGGCCCAGGCGGAGCGACAATGTAACACCACTCATAGCTTGCCATACAGCTAACCTGAAAGGGGACAGCTGCAGGTGGATAGTTAGACTGGACGGTTACTTTCGATAAGGAAACGAAAGCGACCAATGCTCTGCTTAGGTGGGTTGGGAACCCACCGTTAAGCGTAAAGGCAAATGCAGGGCTGACTGTATGTCGAAAAGCGTGGCATGCAGGCTGGAAACAGGGGCTTAACGAACGTTGGTAGCTCTTTTAATGGGGCTCCAAGCTGTCAAACAAGTTACTCTAGAGGTAACCGATTCGTCGCCGGTGAGAGTCCACATCGACCTGGCGCATTGATACATCGATATGGGCTTAGGTTATCCTGGTGGTGTACAAGCCGCCAAGGGTTGGGCTGTACGCCCATTAAAAACCTACATGAGCTGCGTTCAGTACGTCGCGAGACAGTACGGTAGTATCTACTGGAGGTGTTAATGCCAGAGGGTAAGACCCCTTTAATACGAGAGGAACGAGGGGTCGGAGCCACTAGTGTACCGGTTGTGCACGCATTGCCGGGTAGCCACGCTCCATAAGGATAAGTCCTGAAAGCATCTAAGGACGAAGCCAAGCCCGAAACGAGGCATTAGGGCGGTCGCAATAGACGACTTTGATAGGACGGGTGCATAAACAGAGAGCTTCGGCGATCTGTGAACATTCCGTTACTAAAGCCTGACATAAGCAAGCTTTTCTCCGTTGTTTTTTTGAATTTCTGAAGCATTAGCGTTAGCTATGCATATTTGCCGCCATGTGTGCATATTCTGCAGATGTGCCAAAAACAAATTATAAATCAAGTTTACAAAATGCATAAATATCTTAGTCCTACTACTCACACCATGGCAGAAGCAAGCAGAACCAAAAAAGGATATGATAGCCAAGAGGCCCAAAAAAGCAAGATACTTGATATGCTTGCAATGATAAAAGAGCTCAAGTGGGATGCTCCTGCAGAATTGCCCTACAGCGACGATTTCATTGAGTTCGATGATGCACCCCACGGCACACTTACGTTCAACAAAATGTCATTGCTTAAATTCATAAAGATGTCATTGAATACACCTGATACTGAAATAAGGGATTCAGCGATCGATGCCGCGCGGCTTCTAACCGAGCGAGATAATTCTGAGGATAAAGCAAAAAGCTTCCAAAAGAATCGGCATGTGATAAATCTACTGAAGGATTATTCCGACGAACTGTTAGGCATGAACGAGTACGATGCCTTCGGCAACGGCCTCGCACTATCATCGTTTTTCGGCTTTGAAAACATCCTTCCCGAAGCGGAGTTAAAGATATTTGAGCATATAAAGGACTCAGACGTAAAGGTAAAATTTTCTGCGTACAAATACTTTTTCTATCACAAAAATAGTGCGTTTTACCAAAAAACGATGGAAAAACTGCCTAATGAAGCAGAAGCAATAAAATATCTATTCATAAAATCGTTTTACGCCGACGACGGCGTCAACGAAAGCGAAATCAAACAGGCCATGCGGCTAATTGGCGATGGATCAGTACACATATCAAGGGCGGCTATGGAATCGCTTTATCTTAAAATGGGGCATGCCATCGAAACAGACGCCTTCGAGCAGAGCGCATACAATAACATGTCTAACGAAGTGGTATTAAAAATTTTGGGCACTATAGAAAGTGAAAGGTTCTCTGATATCGAAGCGGAATATGCGACGAAACTGCTGTCCCTATTCATAAAATATTGCAATCCGTTAGACATGAAAAACACCATAAAAAGGTGCATGGACTCGATATATATTGAAGAAGGCATATCGAAAGGCCCAATTGCATACCCTAGGTTTGCCTTCGGGGCGTCAGCAATGCAGCTGGTTTTGGATCTTAATGCCCCATTTAAAATAAGAGACAAAGCATATGCTGATTTTAAGGCCCTCTTATCTGACTTCGAGCATTACAAATCGTTCGAGACACTATATTCAAACAAACTGCTCGGCAAGCATCTAAGCATATTGGACATATATTCAAATTACAAAGACTTTAACTGGGGAACATGGACCAACGAAGAAAAAAGTGTTGCCCTAGAATTGGGGGACACATTGGCGGTTGAAGAGGCCAAAAGAGATGCATTTTATCGCTTGGTATACCGCATATCAACATTGGATAAATAATATAAATTGAACCTTACAATTAAAGTTATTATTCAAAACGTAAATGAGATTTTACGAAATGGCAGTTAATTGTCTGCATTAGCAATTTTATAATAAGGCGTTATTATGTCTGATATGCAACAAAGGAAAGATTTAATGAGAAATAAGGGGTTAGAAATAGACACTGTTTTTTCAAAAATACCAAAGGAAGCGAAACTGGTTTTCAAAGGCAAAATATGGGAAGTATATCAATGGAAGGAAAAGATGTTTGATGGCAAAGAAGGAGTTTTTGAAGGACTAAGAAAAAGAAGCGGAGTAAAAATATTTGCTCTCTCTAATGACAAGTTGTTTATGACTAAAGAAGAGCAACCCGGAAGCGATAGCTACTACTCACTTATCGGCGGAACGATAGAAGGGGGTGAGCTTCCCATCAAATGTGCAAAAAGGGAGCTCCTAGAAGAGGCAGGCATGGAATCCGATAGTTGGATGCTGCTCCAGGTTATAGACGTCTTGAAATATCCGCGCTTGGACTCATATGTATATCTTTTTATAGCTAAAGATTGCAAGAAGGTTTCTAACCAGAAGCTTGATCCGGGAGAAAAGATAACTATCGTTGAGGTATCCTTTAATCAGTTTGTAGAGAATATGAAACAATCAAAAGGGAGGATCGGAGCAGTGAGTGCCCTTTTAAACGATCCAGAGCAACTCATGATGTTAAGGTCTGCTTTAGGCATTTGAAGCCAATCTTTATCTTAAAATCGACTTGTGGTATCGTCGATACAATCTTTAAGAGCTTATTTTGTATGTTTATTGTACGCGATCGATATATGAAAATATATAAATATCAGTTAAAATAAAAACCTTTTATGTGGGTAAAATGGAAATTGATAAATGCGAGTCAGAGGACCAAAAGCTAGACACATTGTTGCTATGTGGTGGTTATGCTACACGTTTAAGCCCAATTTCAGATTTCATGCCTAAAGCGCTGCTTCCAATTGGGGGTAGACCGATAATAAGTCACATTCTCGATGAAATAAAATACCTAACAGATAGGATAGTTATAGCAACCAATGAAAAATTTTCAGATCAGTTCCTTTACTGGTTAAAGAATCAAGATATTCAAAATCTTCCAAATAAAATTTCATTGATTATAGAACCTACAACAAACGAAGGGGAAAAATTCGGTATAGTAAAAGCAGTTTCACATGCCATAGAAAAAGAAAATTTACATAGAAACTTACTTATTTTTTCCACTGATGTATTTCGTGAATTTAGCATCAAACCTTTTGTTGAGCATTTTAAAAAGTATAAACGACCAGCTATATTGTTAAGAGACCTATCAGAGTATGGCGTACTTCCAGGTTCTGAAATTAAGTTACAAGACTTTATTTATCTTAATAGAAAGCTAGAAATATCTAGGAAACGCACATTAACTTGTGGCGTCGTGGCATGTCCTGCACATGTAACAAAAAGTGTTCTAGAATATTCTAAGATTACACAGAATCCAGATTCTTTAAGTTCATTTTTAAGATTATTTGGCAATACCAATGATGTGGACTTAATAACGTCATCAGGGAAAAGTTACGACATAGGCACAATAGAGGGATATAAAACTATCTTTGATGTATATGAAGACAAACAACTAAATCTACAATCTTTAAAGAGAACAGGAAATGCCAATGACATAAAAAATCATACGAAACTAAAGAAATGAGAAACTAATGGTTATTTAATGCTGCAAGAAAACGACTTTTTCGAAGCTTTAAAAGAGTTAAATTTAATATCATACCTCGGCTTTAACGAAAAGAGTGGTAAAAGTGAGAGGGTCAGGGAAGTGCTTTTAAGGAGTCTCTCCTACGAACTGGTCCAGAACAATAAATCAAAGTGGTGGCTTGTAGATAGCATCGATAGCAATTTCCAGTATTATGTACAATTACTAAATATGGGTGCTTTAAAAGATTTCATAGAAAGTTTGGATAAAAATAAATTGACCGTAAATGACATATTTAGATGTAGATCAATATTATTTCACAACCTTCTTGGGAAATATACACATGCTGGGGCTAGACGATATATGTATACTAGGGGCAGGGATATAACCGCCCCAAATGATAAAATAATCCAAAACCTCGAAAAACTTGTTAAAATTTTTAATGAAAAGAAAAGCAGAAAAGAGGATGCTTTTTTAAATGCTGTAACTTTTCTGCTTGACTTTGTTAAGACACATCCTTTCGAAGAGGGAGTTAGTAGAGTAAGTAGATTGTTTGCAAACACATATCTTTACCAACACAGCATAATCCCAATAAAGATGACCGACGAAAGGGATAAATTATATCGCTATCTTACCATATATAATTTAGCCGATTATAAAGGCGGATTAATTGGGGTGTTAGCCTTTATGTGCATGACTGAAGAAATAGCCCACGAATACTATAAAACTTCTGCAAATGTACCTTTAAAGAATCTGCATGCTATGGAAATAAGGGATACTATCTTTAGTCTTTCAAACTATAATAACAGTGCAGTTGAAGACGTAAAAACTATTTTTAAAAACGGGTTAAAATCGCGTGATTCATCGCTCATAAAAGGTGCCTTATGGCTATCATGGTTAAGCAAAAACACAAATTTGGAATTAATTGAATATGCATTATCAAGCACTGAAGATAAGGTTAAAGCCATGGCAATACTTGTAGCTGGAGACTTAGATTTTGAAAAATACAGGGAAAGAATATACGAAGTAGCAACAGGCACTATGTCTAACAGTAAAATAGCTGCTGTAGTAGTTTTAAACGAGCATGGGTTATTAAACAGCAATTTTGTGAATAATATGTTACAAAACGAAAAAGATGAAAAGATCCTTACAATAATAAGCATGCAACTAAAATACGCTCAAAGACCTGAGGAATTTATAGAAATATCTGAAAAATTGACCAAAAGTGTCTACCCTGGAGTCAAAACTGGGGCGTATTATACTTTAACTAAATATCTCCCAAATGATAAGGTAGTTCAAGTCTTGCAAAGACTGTGGGAATTACCAGATGAAACAAAAAAAGTAGTTATAGAGGAAGCAAGTGACAGAGAGAAAACAGAAGATGAAATAACTACATTTTTATCTAAGGATATGTTAACCGACCAGTTAACTAGACATATCTTGTTAGGAGAACTGACAAAAAGAACTAGAATAGACGATAAATACATGAATGCACTTGAAATTATAATTGGCTCTAAAAGTTATGACGAAGTAGAAAAGGCATATGCAATATACCTAATTGGAAGAGAGAAAGGTTTTTCATATTTGTTAGACCGATTTGATTTTAAGGTTAACGATAAGAATTCTTTTCTAAAAAATTTCGCAATAGCTCTTGTGCATGAAAAAGAGAGGAAGCCCTCCAATTACTTAAGATCAGAACATCATGCCGTTCAAAGCTATGGGCTAAACCTTAACCTCGCACTAGATTTACACGAGAAGAATTTTGAAAAGCTGACCAGAAGTAATGGTAGCACATATAAGGATCTTGAGTTTTATTCTGCATTGAATTTTATTTATAAATTTTCCGAACAAAGGAAACCGAAAATCAGAAATGTATAGTGTTGGTAACGATGCAAACAGATGCTATGAAGGAATTCTCTGGCATAAAAGGCAAGCTCAAAGCTGCGCAAATAAATGAGGCATCCTCAAAATTCAGTATAAATGCATTACTGCATAAGTTTTCGCAATCCAAATCGGCAGGCAGCGAAATAATACTCATGCTTGATCCATCGCATGTGATAAACCGGAACCACATACTTGCGGCATATTCCAATGCAGTATTCTCTTTCCACGATAACGAAAACATATCGAAAAACATAGGCATAGAGATGATGCTGTTCATGTCTTTTACAAGGCAGATAAAGGATGCGATAGCCATATCCGGAGCAAAGGACAATTCGCACTTCGTTTTATTCTGCAGCAATATGCCAGCGCTGAAAAAAGCCAAGAGGTATATAAGGATAAAAAAGGGGTTCTTACCTGGCAAGAAAGAGCAGGCTCGGACAGCCAAGCAGTTGGGGCTCAAATCCTACTCTACCGATTCGCTGCTCTATAAAATGGCGTCGCTCAAGCTTGACGACTGAGGGTAATCGCCGTTCAGCGCCTCATGTATCCTAGTTGCCTTTTTCTTCCCTATCTTATCTACTTTCATCAATTCATCAATGCTTGAATTAGCTATGTTCCTTATGCTCCCAAAATGTTTCAAGAGCTTCATCACAAGCTTGGGACCTACCCCTGGGAGGTTGCCTATGACATGCTCTTGGTAATCCCTTAGCCCATAAAGCCTTCTTCCGCCCTTAAGCGAGGGTGCGCTATCATTGTCCGACAGCTCCTGTTTTGCAATTACATACATGATATCCGCGCTCTCATCTTCATCTGATGAAAATAAGAACGGGATTCCGTATCTTAGGTATACGGATGCTATGGCGCCCACTATCGCCCTGCTTCCAAGCCTTCTCTCAGCATCCCTTCCCTCTATCAGCAACAGTGGCATTTCATACGCTTCCTTGAGTCTGCTTACCTGCTCGAATAGCCTTCCGCTTATCACGGAATTATCAAAGTCAGACAAGGATTTCCTTTCTATGCATACACGTTTTGAAAGTATATAGTCCCCGACGTTTGCATTAAGCGTGCTTATAACAAATCCGCGCGCCTCCAGCGCTTCAATGAGCTTTATGTTTTTCTCCCGCGAATCAACTATTATGCTCAAGCCGTCCATTTAATTTGCCTTATTGAAGCTTATGCTGGTTATAGCTATCGGCATCTCACCATTAGAGCCGTAACTGCCCACTAAAAATAAGGGATTGCCTATCGGCCCGGATACAAATTTAACGGGTATTGTATAAGCCCGCATATGCGGCGTAACGTTGAATGATGCTATCTTAAGATAGTTGTTGCTTGACGTAAGCGTATATATCGATATGTTTTGTATTGAATGGCTCAACGACATGGCTGTTATGTTGATATTGGTGTTTATGTATTGAGGCACACGAGAATTTATCGCTGCGGTGACATTAGTCCCGTTAGAATAGGGTGCGTATGCGAGAATCCTTGGAGGTTCAGAGGCGCTCAAATAAAACGGAACCCATATCGATTGGTCCGTGCCATTTATCGGGTACGTAGTTTCCGCCCATTCTGGAAGGAATGGATATCCTACATAACTCCTGTAAATACTGCTTTGTATGGCGCTCTTGGTCGAGTATGCAATCGTGCTATTTCCTGAATATATTGGATTGCCGAATGTATTTCCTAAATAATGCTCAAGTTCTGCCAGCGCAGTGCCGTTATATGCATTTATGTCAAGCGTAATGAAGTCAGTATTGTAGTTGAATAAGCTCATTATGGTCTCGTTAGTGTAATTCTCGATGATTGGAGACGGATAATCCGGGTTGCCCGTTGTCTGCAGGTTTGATGCCTGAACAATAAGCGGTATATTCTCCATGGATATTATCTCGGTTTCGTTGCTCCTTGTTATATATCCCTCTACTATTGGCTTATGCGATAACGCCGTATCGTAAGTTGCCAGTCCTGGGTATAATGCGGGGTAAGCGCTGTCAGGGTTCGGCAATGCGGGCAATGCCAATATCGAAAAGTTGCCAGGTATCTTGCCAATATCTGTGTAAAATGGCGATGCATGCACGTTTGTAGATATCA
>DAHXGO010000140.1:0-659 GCA_027332905.1 Microcaldota archaeon
TTGCTGCGGACACCTCGCGAAGCGCTTCGGCATAGTTGGTCATATCTGAGAGTATTACCAGGACGTGCATATCCTGCTCGTACGCTAAGTATTCTGCGGTTGTGAGCGCCAGCCTTGGCAGTATTATCCTTTCCATTGAGGGGTCGGAAGAAAGGTTGAGAAACATGACCGCCCTCTCAAGCGCGCCTGTGTCCTCGAACTCCTTCCTGAAGAAGTTTGCCTCTTCGCTGTTTATGCCTATGCCTCCGAATACCACTGAGAATTCCTCTGACGAATTGAGCAGCTTGGCCTGCCTGGCTATCTGAGCTGCTAGCCTGTTGTGCGGCAGCCCCGAGCCGGAGAATATCGGCAGCTTCTGCCCTCTCACCAGCGTGTTCATTCCATCTATGGTTGATATGCCTGTCTGTATAAACTCTGACGGCTCCTCCCTGGCGTAGGGATTTATCGTGCCTCCGTTGATGTCGAGCTTTTCCTCGCTGTATATCTGCTGTCCTCCATCTCTAGGTCTTCCCACTCCGTCAAATATCCTGCCAAGCATGTCCGTGCTCACTGCAAGCTGCGCTGTGGTCCCTAGAAACCGGACGCTTGTGTTGCTAAGGTCCATGCCTCTCGTCTCGCCGAACGACTGCACTATTGCCATGCCGTCCCTGCTGTCGAGC
>DAHXGO010000141.1:0-613 GCA_027332905.1 Microcaldota archaeon
CGCTCCCCGGAATAAAGGGCAGGAAGACAAATTATGAGAAATTCGCAGGTGCGCTGAGGAGCTATAGCATAGAGCACCTGATGCCTGATGGCAAGGCCATCCAGGGTCCGGACTTCCATAGCGACGGCCAGAATTTTTCCAAGGCCTTCGAAATAAAGTTCTTGGACAGGGAGGGCAAAATGGAGTATGCGTATCAAAACACGTTTGCAATCTCCACAAGAGAGCTTGGTGTCCTGGTGGCCACGCACTCTGATGACAAGGGACTTGTAATACCTCCAAAGCTAGCAAGAATCCAAATCGTGATAGTGCCCATATATAAAACAGAAAACAGAGACAAGATAATCGACTACTGCAAGAAGATCAAAAAGGAGCTCGAAGATTCGTTCAGGGTATTCCTGGACGACTCTGATGCATATTCGCCCGGCTGGAAATTCAACGAATGGGAGCTTAAAGGCGTTCCTGTACGCATAGAAATAGGTGAAAAAGAAGCAAAGCTTGACGAGGTCACACTGTTCAGAAGGGATACACTTGCAAAATCAAAAGTAAAGGCATCGCAGGTAAAGGGCAGCGTAGAGTCAATCATGAAAGACATACATTCCAATCTGTACAAAAG
>DAHXGO010000142.1:0-613 GCA_027332905.1 Microcaldota archaeon
CAGGATAAAGGTGAAACTGTCTTCCATGAAAATCGAGAAGATGGCATCCAGGGAACGCCAGGACTCCGAGAAGAGCGTGCACTCCGGCGAACAGTCGAGACAGGAGGATCGCCAGGGTCTTGTGAAATGCAGGAATTGCGGAGCAATGATAAGCAGCAGATCCGTTGTTTGTGTTTCCTGCGGAGAATTCATAAGATGAGCCGCCGGACTGTCAGGAATTGCGATCGGCAGGCAATGGATGCCACTCTGACATCCTCCCACGAATAAATTCGTGGGGTTCCATGCGGTATTAAGCGATTCTTCATGTAAAAGGCAATCTATCCGGTGTCTGGAGGGATGGGATGCCTCCAGAGTCTGGAATTACTTTATCGTCAGAGAGAGTGAATGAGCTGCGCTCATTCATGAAGGAGTGCCATGCGAAATGCGAATACAGGAGGGCCTCGGCTATCGTCATGAGTGCTGGCAGTTCGAGCGTCAGGGATGTGGCCGCCATACATGGCGTCAGTGAAAAGACTGTTTCGGTCTGGACTGCCGCATACATGAGGAAGGGCATCGCAGGCCTGAAGAACAGGAAGAGGAAACGTGTGCTGAGTTCAAATTGCAGAGCGGCAAG
>DAHXGO010000143.1:0-594 GCA_027332905.1 Microcaldota archaeon
ACACGACAGAGAGGGGGGAGATACACGGATATTGGATAGACGGGACCGTTATAGAATATGACGAGAACGTGAAGTACACCGTTGCACTTGGCGATGCATCCAAGATAAAGGTGCTGGAGCTGTTTGTTGCAGATGTTGGAAAGAAGCTTGGAGAAAAGGCGATATATTTTGAAACCGGTAAGGATTCCTGGTTAATACATACAGGAATCGCGAACGGATAAGTGCAACATGGGCCTGGAGAGATTTGAACTCTCGACCTACGGCTTTCTTATTATGCGATCTTGCATAATTATAAGACCGCCGCTCTGACCAGGCTGAGCTACAAGCCCATGCAGATAAGATTTGCATATGAAATATTTAAAGACTTTATTCTGAATCTGATAATCACGGAACAGTGTAATTGTTGTGTATATAGCTGGGCTTGGGTGGAATTGCGGGAAGCGATCCCGTAAAGTTGTCCAGTGCAAGGATCCTTAGCGGTATTGTGCCGTTTATCATGTTTGTGCCGGAGGTTGTATTTGACGGGTATACCTGCTTGAACCCAGTAAGGTTGCCGAAGAAGAATCCTTTGTAAAAGTTTGAGTCGTAGAATTC
>DAHXGO010000144.1:0-588 GCA_027332905.1 Microcaldota archaeon
GGACCGTACCCGTATTTCATGAAACTGGATCTCATGACACTGGCTATCGACTCTCTGATTAGCTGTTCTCGAGGAAGATAGTCCTTAGTTCCCTTTACTTCCAGAGAATCGGGTGGAAACACCCCGTTATTTCCCTTTTTCCCTGACTCGACTGACATAATGTTTACCCGTCTGCCCAAAGCATCAGATACTGTTTGGTCTGACATCCTCCCGCGAATAAATTCGTGGGGTTCCTTGCGGCATTAGAATGCGACCTCCTTTGCCGCAGGCGGTTCGCGATTCAACGGGACTGCTCGCCTTCCCTTCCGGAAGGTGTTGGCAACTCTGCCGAGTAGAACGGCGGCGCAGTTTGTGTCATACTGCCACAGCTCATTATTCACCCACGGCATCCTGCCAGCTGGCTGAAATATGGCGACACATCCGTTTCCGCCGAGCTCTCTATAATCCCGGACGGATCGATTTCCGGTGTCCGGTTTCAAACCATGCCTGTCATGTGCAGCCTTCCCTTGCGGTTTGCTGCACACTTCGCAATGCGCTTGAAGGAGCATGCACTGCCGACGTTCGGCGACCGACTTATGCCCATATGCT
>DAHXGO010000145.1:0-578 GCA_027332905.1 Microcaldota archaeon
AAGTAGCTATTTTGAGCAGACGCTCTTGAATGACGCCTCCAGTATGTTCAAGCCTTTTTCCATTGCGCCCTTGCTTACAGTAAGCGGAGGTATTATTCTTATTGAAGATGCACCCGCAGGAAGCATTATTAAGCCGTTGTTGAATGATTCCTCTAGGATTCTTGACCTTTCTTTTATCCCTGGCTCCTTGGTCTTCCTGTCCTTGACTATTTCTATGCCTATCATGAGCCCTATGCCCCTTACGTCCCCTATTATTTCGTATTTTTCCTGCATCTCGGTAAGGCGTTTCATTATTGCCTTGCCCTTCTCTGTTACTAGTTTGTGCAGCACCGCCTTGTTTTTTATAACGTAATCGATAGACGCGTTCGCAGCTGCTACTGATACCAGGTTTCCGCCGAATGTATTTGCATGGGCTCCTGCAGGAATGTCGCCGAGTTTCTTGCTTACGGCAGTGACACCCATAGGGAAACCTCCTGCTATGGATTTTGCCATTGTGTACATGTCAGCAGTAACCCCGAAGTTTTCAAGTGCCAGAAACTTGCCGGTGCGCATGTAGCCAGACTGCACTTCATCGGCAA
>DAHXGO010000146.1:0-569 GCA_027332905.1 Microcaldota archaeon
GATATACAATGCATTTCCCTGGCAACGAGGAGATGAGCGTATACGACGCGGCAATGAAGTACAGGCAAGAGGGAAGAGATCTTGTCGTCATCGCAGGCTCAGAGTACGGCTCAGGCAGTTCCAGGGATTGGGCAGCCAAAGGGCCTTCTCTTTTAGGGGTCAAAGCAGTTATAGCAAAAAGCTTTGAAAGGATTCACAGGAGCAATCTTATAGGCATGGGCATACTTCCTCTTCAGTTCGGGGCAGGGCAGGATTTCGATTCCCTATCCATCGATGCCTCCAAGCCAATATCAATAGAGATTTCAAAAGATCTAAAGCCCAGGCAGCAAATGAAGATTAGGTATTTCAAGAGGGGAGGCGCAGGGCAGGACGAGGCTAGCGTTGTATCAAGGCTGGATTATCCAATAGAAATAGAGTATTACAAGGCAGGCGGAGTTCTGCATTACGTTCTTAGGTCGATTCTCAATGAAAAATAGAAGATGGAGGGTAGCGGTACTGCCTGGAGACGGGGTAGGGCCTGAGCTTATGAAGGCATCTCTTCCGGTGCTTGAACGTGCTGCGGATCTTTT
>DAHXGO010000147.1:0-556 GCA_027332905.1 Microcaldota archaeon
TTGTTAGACCTTACCTTTATCAGTATATCTTTGAGCCTGTATACTAGAATGGGGAACCTGCGCCTTTTCCTGATAAGTTCCCTGGTTATCCTCTTGCCGTCCGTCCTTGCCGGCCTATCCCCATCTTGCATTTGAATCAGCAAAATTTTTGTAAACCTATATTGAAAATAATCTAATTTATACCTTTATATAAACTAATGCGCGCTAATACTCTCGAGCATGCAGTATTTAAGAATTAATAAATATTTTTATGCGCAATTGCTTATACCCGTTGTAGCTCAATGGCAGAGCGGCCGGCTGTAGTTTGCTGACAATAAAAGTCTCATTGAGATACCGGCAGGTTGGGCGTTCGACTCGCCCCAACGGGATCATCTTCCGGAAAGATTTTTATAATGTCACAATAAAATAAGCTTTGTACAGGGTGATTAAAATGGCGAACAAGACCAAGCAAGCACAGGCGCTGTATGGCAACCAGCAGACCAGCAGCAGTTCAGCCCCGCCTGTTCCAAGCTCAAATCCTCCCACAGCTGCTTTCGTTTTGTTGCTCATCGGCGGA
>DAHXGO010000148.1:0-553 GCA_027332905.1 Microcaldota archaeon
GCGATTGCAGCTATTATTCCAACGACAAGCGTCACTTCATTCAACGGCCTGAAACCTGAAGATGCATAGTCTATTCCAGAATAGGAGACCAGTGCAACGGCTATCCCGAGAAGAGCCATGCCGGGGATGTCAAGAACCTCCTTCACCCTGGCGTTGTCCTCTATGTACCTAAGACCGAGAATTGTTGCAAGAATTCCTATCGGGACATTTATGAAGAATATGTACCTGTACCCTATGAATGTGGTTATGAATCCTCCCAGCAATATCCCCAGAAGTGCCCCTATATTCCAGCTCATTGACGTGAATCCGTAGGCCCTTCCTATCTTGTTTCTAGGGAAGGTGTCTGCTATGATCGCACCGCTGTTAGAAGATATTAACGCTCCCCCAACAGCCTGAATAGCCCTGAAAATTATGAGTGTGACGTCAGTTGGCGCCACACCGCAGAGAAATGATGATATCGTGAAAACTGCAAACCCGAGGTTGAAAGTCCTTGCCCTGCCATATATGTCCCCTATTCTACCGAACTGGGTGGAGAAAACTGCAGTTACTATCA
>DAHXGO010000149.1:0-543 GCA_027332905.1 Microcaldota archaeon
TTCCTTGTCCTGCGTCTTTGCCACTTCGGACAGGATCTTTGCTATCGGGTGCTCTACATTCATCTCCTCGAGTATGGTTGCCCCATCGTTTGTTATTACGATGTCGCCAAGCTCGCTGACAAGCATCTTGTCCATACCCTTCGGACCTAGAGTTGAGCGGACTATGCTTGCTACCGCATAGCCTACTGCTATATTGGTCCTCTGAGCTTCCTTGCCTATTAGCCTGCTCGCGCCTTCCGGCAATACCAGATACTGTTGTCCTCCTAATTGATTTTCTGCCATAAATTCACCTATATTTAAGCATTAGTTTTGTCTTTTGATTTTTGCAAGTTTTTTACAGTTGTTTGAAGCGTTATTTTTATGTTATATGCTGAACCCCTTCAACAAGAGCTATCAACTCCTGAGAGACCACCCGCTACAATAGATTTTAGGAGAAATATTGTAATAGCGACTTATAGCCATATCGTTATGGCAGTAAAGGTATAAATACTTTTCTAATGCGCTTCGGTGTTTCAGCTCTGTATGTGACATCCTCCCACCCGT
>DAHXGO010000014.1:0-12587 GCA_027332905.1 Microcaldota archaeon
TTTCACGACTTTGGCGCCCGGAATGTGCGGGTCATTCTTATCCACCAAAATGCAAACTGAATTGCCATCGGCAAGCAGAGCCGATGCGAGCGATTTGCCTAAATGCCCCGATCCGCCGGTTACCAATATCATATCTGCACCCTTCAACCCCCAATTTACACGCTAATTAATTTATAATTAATTGCCTTAAAGGATAAAACTCTTTGGGAAAGAGTTTTTGGACTCTGCGGGATTCGCACCCGCGGCCTTTCCGTTGCGAACGGAACGCTCTGCTCCTGAGCTAAGAGCCCTTGGTTAGGGTTAAATCAATAAAGATATTAATATTGCTTGCTCATTTATAAATAGATTTTTATGGTTTCAGGAATGCAGAAAAAGAATAGCGGGTTTATTGGGGAATCAAAATTCAAAAGCATATTTAACAGGATACTGCCCGAGATAAGGCCAACTGAAGAAGAGATAGAGGAGCTCAACGCTTATTCTAATGACCTCATGGGCAGGCTAAAGAGGATAGTGCCTAAGGATGTTGAGATAATACTGGCCGGATCAGTGGCAAGGGGCACGCAGATAAGGGGAAATTCCGATATAGACATATTCCTGCTATTCCCTAAAACTACTGAAGAAAGGCTTATGGAGAAAAAGGCGCTCCTATTAGCCAGAAAGGTGGTAAAAAAAGGGAATGGCGAAACCTTTGTAATAAACTACGCTGAACACCCTTATCTGAAATTGATATCTAAAAAACTCGACATAAGCGCAGATATAGTGCCTGCATTCAAGATCAACGATGCTGCAGATATGGGTACAGCCGTAGACAGGACGCAGCTGCATAACGTATTCGTGAAAAATCACTTGAATGAAAAGCAGAAAGACGAGGTCAGGTTATTGAAATACTTTCTTAGGGCCAATAGCATATATGGTGCAGAATCCAGAATAGAGGGATTTTCTGGATATTTGTGTGAACTGCTTATATGCCATTATGGAAGTTTCTTAGAGCTCATAAAAAGCTTTTCAGAGCTTGAACTGCCGCTAGTATTGGATATACTTAAAAGCAAACAGATTAATAACAGGGAGGAGATTTCAAAGGATGTGAATTTTTTCAAATCTGAATTCATAGTTATAGACCCAACTGACAAAGAAAGGAACGTTGCCGCCAGCGTATCTAGGGAATCGATATCAAGATTGGTAATAGCATCTAGAAGGCTGCTCGATAAGCCTTCAGTAAATAATTTTTACGGCATAAAGTACTCTGATGAAAATTCAAGGTCTAGCCTGTCAAAGATGCTCCAGCAATATGAAATTGATATTTATGCCATAGGCATAGAAGTGCCGGAGATCTCAGAGGACACTTTATGGCCACAGATAAAGAGGTTGAAGGGAAAATTCTCCGACAGCCTGAAAAGGAATGGATTTGAACCCCTGCTGGAACTGCAAAATCTTACAAATGGCAGGGCAGCAATAGCCTTTTTAATGAACAAGAAGGAGATACATGCGAATGTAATAAAGGGGCCAAGCGTATTTATGAAAAATGGCAGTTATGCATTCTATAAGAAGCACGAAAATGGTCAGAACATGTTCCTTGATGGAGATATATTGTGTTCAATAGAAAAATCCAAATACGAAAGTGCTGGCGCATTGTTAAAAAGCGCATTTAAAGATCCTGGTTTCAGTTTTCCGCCAGACATTCGTAAAAGGAATTGCAAGATCTTTATTAACAGGATACCTGAAGAATATGCAAAATTAGTATATCCTGCATTGCTCCAGAAAATAGGCATATGATTGGCGAGGCTATGGAACATGGACCGCGATTGCAAAATAAGCCTTATGCACATACCAGCCTATGCGAAATATGCGGCCGTGGAGCTTCACACACATGCAGGCAGTGCAATAGGCGCGTATGCGATCGCCATTATGATTTTTCAATAGGCCTGTGCACTTCATGTGCATTGAAGATAAAAAATAAAGCCGCAGGAACGGCAAATGTCAACCCTACTGATTTGGGCGTGTGCTCCGTCTGCATGAATGCAGCCACGCATATATGCAAGCTATGCAAGAGGCATGTATGCGATAAGCATTTTGACAAGAATCTGGATATATGCGTGATGTGCAGGATAAGGAGAGAAAGGGACGACATGAAGATGAATGGATAAATGATTTAATGAAAAAAATCATGCTTGATTAAAATGCTATATGCCTATCTTTTTTTCATTTTTTGCTAGTGCGGCGAGTTCCTTCATGTGGCTAATTTGTTTTGCATTCGGTTTTACAGCAGCTTTGCCCGCCTGCACAGACTTTATATATGATTCTATCTTTGCTATTGAAGCCCGATTTTCTATTTCATATACTTCGCTGAAAGCCGACCGCGCCTTGACACTGCAATAATCCAAAGCTTCGGCTATCAGGTTCTCCCTGATTTTTGCGATTGGATACTTTCTGCGTTTGAGCCTACGCAGCAGTTCTCCAAGATTTAACCTCTTTACCACAACTATATCGTACTTTATGCTTAATTCTTGGGCCAGATGGCCGACTATAAAAGTGGTATGCGCATCATCTTCAAGCATGTGATTAATCTTAAGCGAAAGCCCTTTTAGATTGGCAATCTTTGCTCCCAATTCATCAACCCCGGAGAATAAATCGTAGCGCTTTATTACGTCGTTTATCTCTATGATACTTGAGCCTTGAATAGTTTTGGAAAGCGACTTGGCAAGGAATGTCTTGCCGACGCCAGGGGTGCCGGTTATTCCTATAACAAGTCTGCGTTTATCATTTTTGCTGATTTGATGACCCTTTCAAAATGTTTTTAACTACATCAAATAGGGACGCTACCTCCTCTTTTGTCGCATCTAAAATCAGTAATGGGTTGTCTGCAAGGTTAACGCGTATTGAATAATTTTTAGGCCCGCTGAAGAACCAGTTGCCTATCGAATATTCGTTGTAGTTGGTGGTAAAATCAGCAACAAGATTTGAAGAGGCTATAAGTTTGCCTATAAGATTCATAATTCCATTCTCTACATTGCTTATATATATGACTTCGTCCCTGCTTTCATCCCTGTCGATTGAATCAGGTTTTATCAGAGGCACATTATTCTGGCGCGTATGCATCATGATGTTCTGATTAAGCTGTTTAGTTATTGAGTCGCATTTTGAGGCATTGTCAGCCAGTACTTTTCTCTGGTCTGCAAGGGATGCATCCACGTCAGCTATATACTTATTGACGTCCTCTTCTGCATTGGCTATTTTTGTATCTATGTTGTCTATGCCTAATGCGCTAGTCGGGTCGGAAAATATGTCCCTTAGCGATATGTCATACTTGCTTTTTATTTCATCCTCCATTATGCTTATTATGTTTTCAGTATAATCGCTCCATAGGTCAGCCATTGAAACACCATTAAATATATTTATGGCAAGTTATAAATCAGTATTAGGTGAGCATTTGGATGATATAAAGGCCAGGATAGATAAGGATATTGCAATGTTCTATGAAAATGATATCAAAACGTACCACATGCCAGAGGAAGCAGAGAACTCAAAAAGTGTCAATCACGTAGTTGACCTTTCAGTGATGTATGCAAAAGACGCAAAAAGCTATCTTGATAAAGGCGATCTTTTCACCGCTTTCGCCAGCATATCGTATGCACACGGATTATTAGATTCAGTAAAAGAGATATTCTTCAACAAGGATGCATGATATGTATACAGAAGGAAAGGCGAATATAAAGCACTACGACAAGGCGTTCCTTAATCCGAAGGGAAAATTGTCAAGAGACATCAGCGTAGCATATATGGCTGTGCTGGCAGATAAAGGCGCAAATGCGCTAGACGCAACTTCTGCAACTGGCATACGCGGCATACGCTACATAAAGGAAGCCAAGATAGGCAAGGTAACATTCCTAGATATAAATATAGATGCATACAAGACACTGATGCAGAATATCGGATTTAATAAGGTAAAAGGGCATGCAGTTGCATATTCTACCAGCATACAGGAGTTTGCCAACCTTAAGGAGAATAAATACGATTTTATAGACCTTGATCCTTTCGGCTCTGCTGCACCTAACATTCAGGATCTTCTTAAGGTATCAAAGGACGGCACGAGGCTAATGGTTACATCTACCGACACTGCAGTGCTATGCGGTGCACAGGAGAAGGCATGCATGCGCATATATCTGGCAAGGCCGATGCACAACGAGTTATGCTACGAAGCAGGCATACGAGTGCTTATAGGATATATAGCAAGGCTGGCAGGCCAATTTAATTATGGGATAGAGGTTGAAGCTTCATTCTCTTACATGCATTACATGAGAGTGTTCATAAGGCTGATTCATGGCGCGGCAGATGCATATAAGTCCATAGCGCAATTGGGATATGCAACGTACTGCAATAAATGCGGCAACCGAGGCATTGATAAAAAGGCGTTCCCGGACAAAAAATGTGCGTTATGCTCTTCGGATTTATATGTCGCCGGGCCTTTATGGGCCGGAAGCATATACGATCACGGCATAATCAGCAGGATCTCTAAGTATATGAAAGAAAATAGTTACGACAATGATGCAGTGAACTTTATAGAGTTGATATATTCCGAATTAGACATGCCGCTGTATTACAGCATCCCGCGCCTGACGAAGATGATGGGCATAGCAGCAGTAAGCCCTTCCAGAATCATGGAATGCTTGATAAAAGATGGGTATCATGCATCAAAGACGCATATGGACATGCATGCGATACGCACTGATGCAGGCATAGATGCCGTAAAAAAATGCACTTTGGAATGCTTGAAGAGCGCAACCACAAAGCAAAATAAAAATAAACAGATATAAATAGTTTATGGCAGCGCATTTTGGCATTTTTATGACGTTAAACCCGCACTTCCGCTTTTATTTTTTTCCTCTTTTTATCGGAATAATAACATATAAATAGTGGTTCAGACAAAATAGTAACTAGGGGTAAAAGAGTAGGGAGTGTGGAATATGGGGGATATAGGCAAAATAGGGAGAATAGATAGAGGGAGCCAAAGCTGCTCGTTATGCAGCAAAAAAATGGACAGAAACGAAGTAAAATTCGTTATGCCATCGTCAGCGTATAACAGCATCAACATGCCAATAGAGAAGAGGATGGTATGCATAAGCTGCTACTCCAATATGGCCATAAAAATGAAGACCAGGAGCGTGCAGAGGGCAAGCAGACTGCACCACATCCAAAGCATCAAAAGAAATTTCATAAAAAGTGCGGCATTGAGTATACAGTAAAGTACATTAAGAGCACAAAGGAACTCGGTTGCGACCAGTCTTTACGGCAGAATACACGTACTTGCTGACACTGACATATAGGTTATGCTCTAATTTTATCTGCTTGATAGTTTCCTCTGCAACCTGCAGCATCTAATTTTTTGTTAGATTTAAACAGGGCAATAGATTAGGCACGCTTTTCAAGTATTGCTGGCCAAATAAAACGTTTATTAGGAGAAGGCAGCAATAGAGGTTTACTTTGACCTCCTTGCACTAACAGATAGCATATGGTATTCGTTTTCGTAGCCTATAGCCTGCTTGAATGTATCCGGTTCCATCGCTATGGTGCTGTCCGAATACGGATCGTTTATATAGAAAGTATCTTCGTCATATCCTTTTATTACAACCCAGTGCGGAGATGCCTCTAGATACGGGTTAATCAGGTTGGCATTGACAAGCACTATGGGCAGATTCCCATCGTTTATGCTTTTCTTTATGTTGTTTACTGTTACCACGCCGTGTGCCTCCTTTATTTTCAGGCCCTTTACCTTTTCTTTCACTTCATCATATGAAGATTTAAGCGTGTCCAGATTTATGCCCTCGTATACTGCAAGCTTTCTCTCATATCCCTCGTCC
This sequence comes from Microcaldota archaeon, assembly GCA_027332905.1. Lineage (GTDB taxonomy): Archaea > Micrarchaeota > Micrarchaeia > Micrarchaeales > Micrarchaeaceae > JAMCYW01. The sequence continues at coordinate 5,856 of DAHXGO010000014.1, forward strand.
TTTTGGTTGTTGCTCAGTATATTGAGTTTTGCGCCGCGCTTTGCAAGTGCGTATGCAAGCCCGTATTTGGAGCCATGCCATATGCTTCCGCCCACTGCTTCTTGCCATATGTTGAATTCCTCCTCCTTTTTCATCTTGAAATTCTTGTTGGTATACTTCAGCACCATCATCGCACATGCGGCTGAACTTGTGAACTCTTCCGACTGTGCATAATTAGGTATATCAAAAATCTTTGATTTTCTAGCTTTAGGTCTTTGAGTGTTTGAAGTCTTTGCCATTTTATTCACCATAAACATGAAGTTTGAAAGATAAGTGTGCAGGGAGGGAGATTTGTTCATATTTTTGAACTCCCGTAGACCTAAGCCAACGGATCTTGAGTCCGTCGCGTTTGACCAGGCTCCGCCATCCCTGCGCAGAGATATTTTCAAACATTAAATAAATAACACTTTGCTTGCTTGCTATGCGTGTCGCCTCTTGAGCCACACTCTTATATTCCACTATTTTAATATTTATAGTTTTCCATGCATAATTCACTGCTGTTTATAAACGTTTCTTCTGTTTCTAGAGAGAACGTCCATAACCATGTTGTGGATGTCTAGCACACTATTGACCATTCGTGCATCATTTGAAAGTTTGCCGTCTTGCGACATGAAACCGAATATTCCCTCGCGTATGTGATCGCCGCTCTTTGCAGGTTCAGGCTTCATGAATATGCGTTTAGGAGAATAATTAAATACGTCTATAGTATACCCCTTTCTTGCCCCTATGAGCAGATCTGGAGCTATGAACATGTTTGTGCGCCCGTAATAAGCTTTTCCATCAGTTACATTATTTATCAATTTTTCGCCCTTTTCTGTTTTAAGGCCTTTCAGCTTTTGTATCAGTTCTTTTTTCAATAGGGCTTTTTCGCCCTGCTTGACTGCAGGCTCAGAGAATCGGTTGTCATTTATCCATATCATGCTGACAGGATCGTTCGATATCGATGCGAAAGCCCGTGTATTGCCCATATCAAGATCGAAGTCGTGCATCCTTGAATATGTGCCTTCTTTTATGGGCACGCCTGACGAGCTTATCATCTTCAGTGTCAATGATTTGGCGGTTTTAGGCATCTTATCATAGATTTTCCTGAGAGCTTTATTGGACATCAGTTTTTCCCTTGGGCCATACGTTAAGGCGACATCGCCAATGTTTTCCTTGAATTTTGCATATCCGTTGTTTATCAGCCATGAATTTATCAAAAATTTGTTGTATATGGGCTGGGCGCCGTGGTCGGACACTAGCATTATGCTGCGTTCAGAGCTTTTTGCACCTGTATTATCGATAAGCCACCATATGAAATCCGATATCTCCTCGTATAATGGATATAGAAGCGCTTCCCAGTCATTGCGGCTGAGCGCGAAATGCTGAAGCCTGTCAGTTTCGGTAAAGCAGGTGAATGAAAGATCGTAATTGCCTTTTTTGATGAGCGATTTTGACAATGCTGCACGTTTTTTTATGCTTTCGGAAAACCGCTTTGACGCCTCTTCAAATGAGATGCTGCCGGCTTTTATGCCATTTTCTATATCTGGTTCGCCAAAAAAACCGTATTTTACTGATTCTTTTTTGACTTTATCTGAAGAGAATTTTGCCGGAAGCGGAAAACCGGTTACCATATCTACATTAGGATCCCTAATCGGCCTTACCACCATGGCCGGGGTTATTATAAGGCTCTTCTTTCCCTGCTTCGACAATGTTGCCCAAAACGGTTCCGATACTGACTCATTGAAGTACACCAGCTGCTTCTCGTAGTCCCTGCTTATAGTGAAAAAATCCATAAGCCCGTGTTTTGATGGCGGCATGCCCGTGTATATGCTGGGCCACGCAGCTCCAGTCATTGGAGGAAGCGTAGATTCCAGATTCCTGAGTTTGCCGCTGCGCATAATGGATTGAAATCCCTCCAACCCATATTTTTTTGAAAGTCTATTTATTATCCAAAGCGGCGCAGCATCTATGCCAACAATATGCAGTTCATTTTTCACCACTTATATGCGCCTTGGACTACCTCGTTATCTGGTAGGATTTTACCTCTTCGTAGAGCCTCTTTGCCTCTGCGTTGTCCTCGAAATGCTTGCGTATTGGCTTTACTAGCGAATTTATTTCAAATCCAACATAATTCTTTATGTCTATCGGATGTATCTTGCCCTCCTTGTAATATTTTACAAGTTCGGCATAGTCCTTTGATTCTATCGCACCGCCAAATTTTTCTGGGCGATCTATCGTTATCGGAAGTGTTTTATCGTCCACTATGAATTTTTCCAGATAGTCGAACATGGGATTGCCGTCTATTATTTTTTCCGGGCAGTATGCAGATGCAACCTTTTCCATTATAAGTTTTTCAGAATCATGAACCAGTATTGACGATTTCGGATCGGATTTTGACATCTTGTATGCCATGCCCTCGACATCTGTCATTGTCTTGATATCTTTAGGTGCACCCTTTAACCCCAATATGTATGGATGATGCACTGCTACTGGCACTTTCCATCCGTTTTTCTGCGCCACCTCCCTTGCAAGTATGTTTGCCTTCCTCTGATCTATGCCCAATTGGCATATATCTATGTCCATCTGAAACACGTCGGTTACCTGCATTATGGGGTAGAAAATCTGCGCCGATTCTACCGCTTCGCCTTCCTTTCTGCCCATTATAGTTATTGCACGTTTTGACCTGTCGAGCGATACAGATCTGCCCACCTGGATGAACCTATCCCAATAAGAGAAATCATCCATAAGGTCCTTGGCCCATATGATTGATACTTTGTCCATGTCTACCCCTGCAGCCTTCCATACTTCTATAAAGTATTTTCCTACATTCCTTATCTTCTCCATGTCTCCGCCCATCTTCTTATTTATCAAGGCGAAATAGTCGGCTATGTACAGGTTGAATCTCACACCGATGTCCAACAGTTTCTTTATGTTCTTGGTTAGGTATACCCCAAAATGAAGCGGAGCTATACCTGAAGGCTCGAACCCGTCATATGCAAGAGGATGCTGATTAGTGTCAAATAAATTCATCAATTCTTCTTCCGTCACTATCTCCTGTGCAATGCCTTTCACGACTTCGATCTTTTCTTCAACATCCATAAAAACCATCCACAACACACTTATTATCAATACATAAAAATTTAAGGCAATTCTACAAGCAGTATTTGATTTATATTAAGGCATGTTTATCACAGCTTACAGCAAACGACACACTTGAAACTTGCATTATTTGTTGATTAAGCCGTTGACTGCTTTCATAGCGGTCTTTATTATTTCGCTTCTGGGAATTTCTTCGTATTGCCCTTCGCAAAGTGCTTCTATGACTATTATGTATGTATTAAGCGTGGATTCGAGTATTCTTATAGATGGATCGGCTTTTATGAATTTAAGTTTTTTGACCCTTTTCTTTATGCTGTTTATGGCGTCATCAGGATCTATGCTTTTAGGTATCTCATATTTTGTCCTTACGACCCTGGCTCCGCTTCCATTTTGGACGAATATTGCTGCCTGTATAAGTATGCTGTTTGGTATCCTTAAAGGCGTGTTGTCGTCCGTTATTATGTATGTATAGATAAGGGATATGTTTTTTACTATGCCAGTATACCCGGGTATTATGAAATCATTAGACCAGAATTTTGGCGGATATGCGGGAGCGTCTAGGCCATATTGCCACGTTGATACGGTTATTCTGTCATCTACCTTGAATGGTCGCGTGACTATTATCATTATGCCTCCGAATATGTTGGACAGGACGTTTTGCGACGCAAGGCCCAAGATTAAGCCGGAGAAGCCGCCTGCAGCCAAGGCAGCCCCCAAGCCTATTTTGAAATAAGAAAGGAATATGAGCATGGTCAACGTGTAGCCGGCAACTTTTATTATGAAGCTGAGTGATGACGCGTTATGATCGCCTACGGATTTTGACATCCCGTCATATACTGCCTTTGATATTATGGTGGTTATTGCAAGCCCGGAGATTATAGCTATAATGCCATAGAATATGGGCGAATACCCCATTGGTACCAAGTGCAGCGATGCGAGCGCGTACATTATTGCTGCAATCATTATTATAAGAATTACAAGGCTTGCGGATATGCGCATATGCTTATTGGTTTTATGATTCGTCATACCAAACATACAGAGTGCCAAAATTATAAAAAGGCTTTGACAATGCGCAATGTAGAAAGGTTTGTGCTTTGGCACTGAACAGCATATTTTCCCAATAAATTTATGCTTTTACTTTTTGCCTGAAGTTGTTTATTAGTTTATTATGGAAAAATTCAGGGTTTGCCATGAAGTTCTTCAGTATATACCTGTCTATAGGGGTAAGATCATCGCCCCGTATTGTCGATGAACCACGCAAATCGATCCCGCGTATTGCAGTTGACCCAACAGCTCTGAGTGCATCAATGTCTATGAACCTGTAATCAGTATGCTCATCGCACAGCTTTATTTCTGGGACGTCAGCCAGTTCAAGGTAGAACAATGCTATCCTTAACGTGATTTTTTTGCCGCCAGTTGAAATCTCATAATCGAACCTGCAGAGGTGCTTTATGCTTTCTTTTTTTATTTTTGGTATGCCAGTCTCTTCTATTGTTTCCCTGTATGCAGCATCGATTTCAGTTTCGCCATGCTTCACGTGTCCCGAGGGTATGCACCATTTTCCAGGAAAAAGTTTTGCTTCGGGGCTTCTGTGCAGGTAAAGAACTTTGTCATTATATGCAGGGATTACACCAACGATATAGGTTTCTTCGTCTCCAAGGCCGTTCATAGATATCGCAATTAGGTTTTTTAGGTGAGGAGATTTTTATACATGCACATGCATATCGACAATAGACGTTAGTACATTACGGTTCCTGCGTCTAAACCTTTTACTGCCTTGGCAAGCTCGCCTCTTTTCCTGAGGTTTATGATTAGGACCTTTGTTCCTTTCCGGCATGCGCCGCCTTTTCGAGTTTTGCCTTCAACCCGCCGGTCACGTCCACGCCTTCCCTTTGTCTTGCGATATTCAATATATCAATGTCCTTTTTCCTTATGCTCTTTATTATTTTATTGCCTGGGCCATAAACCCCATCGACATCGGTGCCGAATATCAGCATCTTTGCCTTCAGCGCGTTCGCCAACATCACCGCCATATCGTCTCCGGAGAGAATTGACATGCCATTCCTGTTGTCCAGAGGAGCATCGCTGTGTATGAAGGGGATAAATCCATTGTGCAAATAGGCCTTTATGTAATCAATGCTTCTCAAATGCGTTCTCCCGTTTATTACCCTAAAAAGTAACGGAGCGGAAAGCATTATCGGCGCGTGCCCATAGTCTATCATGACCTTTAGTATGGCGTTGCTTATCCCCTCTACCCTATGGCGGAGCATCGCCCATTCGCGCTGGTTGCCGTCAAGTTTATATATTTTGTATTTACTTGCGATGCTGTGGCCCACATAACCTGCGCCCTGCACTATGACTATCTTCTCCCCTTTTGGGATCTCTTCAGAAACGATATTTGCAACCATATTTGTAAATGATTTACCGCTACGCTTGTTGCTTAATGCGGAGCCGCCAATTTTCAGTATTATCATACAAGCACATTAGACATTATCACCATCTGTTTATATGAATTTTGTCTTATGACATTGTAAAGAATTCTAGCGGCTTCGCCGGTAGTCGAAACAGCTATCCACTTTTCTGCACATATTTTTTAAATAGGAGACCGTTACTGATTTGTAAGCCCCAGGAGGGAGTTGAACCCTCGGCTTCTTGTTTTCTTGCGTCCAGTTGCACATACTGAATGGACCATACGAGACAAGCACTCTACCACTGAGTTACTGGGGCCTGCCTGCATACAGATAAATTGAATATAAATATAAATATTAAGGAATAAATACAATTGCGAATTAAAGGGATAAAATGGAAGAAGGCACTCCTGACGATTTTTCACAAAGAGGGGCAGACTCGATAAAGATCAGCGATGGCGACCAATCTAATAATAATCAAGGTAATGTGAGCCAAAGCTATTCCCCCGGACAGAACAATGCTAAGGATAGGGGATTCAAGGTCGACGTCACGCCATCAAGCCCTATACAGCCTTCAACGCTGCTGAAGCAGACAAAAGGGCCCGGGAAGAAGAAAGACGGCAGGAAGATACTTATCGTAATACCCATAATATTGGTGATACTTGTTGCAGCTGCGTCCGTAATGCTCAACAAGCCTGCAGTGAGCTCGACCACGACCATAATTAGCACCACAATATTGCCTGTTCACAATATAACCACATTCAGCGCGTGCATGAACGTATCAAAGCCCGGAAAATATTATTTGAGCAAGGGCATAAAAACTGATATACAACGCGGGGGCTGCATAAACATTTACTCTGATAACGTTGCATTGGTATGCAACCAAAACCATATAACAGGGTCTGGGCCATATTCCAATACGCCTCCGCTTACTACAGGGATAAGCGTAAATGGAAGAGATAACGTATCGGTCGAGGGATGCGTTATATCGAATTTTTCGTATGGCATAACCGCATTTAATTCCAAGGGGCTGAAACTTAATGAGAACAATGCATCGCAGAATACCCTTTCGCAGATATACCTGAGCAACGTTAGCAGCAGCATAATTAAATATAATTTCCTTTCAAGGTCGTCCAGCCCGGATGGCGCTTTTTACATAACAAACGGCTCGCAGAATAATTCTGTGCTCAACAACACAATTGTG
>DAHXGO010000150.1:0-541 GCA_027332905.1 Microcaldota archaeon
TTCAGCTTCGAGTCCGACCTGCACGAGTTCCACAGCATGTACCTGCCGAAGGTGTACGCGCTGGGAAGGCCGGTGAAGAAGTTCACCGAGCTGGTGAAGCAGCAGTGGCGCTACAACTACGGCGATACCCAGTTCATATACTACTTCCTGAAGAAGCGCGGGCCGGCAAGGATGTCCCCATTGTCGAATATGGAGTACGTGACGCATGGGTTCGGCCTGAACTACCTGTCCGTATTCCTGATACTCTTCACGATAATCTCGATAATAATGGTCTTCTCCGCCCTTCCGTTCGCGCACATAAACTTCTCCAACCCGTTCGCCGCTTCGCAGGTAGACATAACGCTGGAGCTGCTTGGGTTCATGGCCTTCCTGCTCTCGCTGATAACTCCGGTCATGCTCACCAAGATCTACTTCAACTCGTTCAAGAAGGGGCTCATGATCTTCATGCTCAACTACTCGCTTGCTTTCGTCAGGGCGAAGGCCGCGATAGCTGCAACGTTCTCCAGCGCCAACCCGAGCCTCCACTGGACCAAGGGGGGCA
>DAHXGO010000151.1:0-536 GCA_027332905.1 Microcaldota archaeon
GTTTATGCTCTTTACATATAATGGTCACATGGCCGTCAGAGACCGGATTAGAGGCGGTGGCTACATAGAACCCTTCGTAATCGCGTATTACGCTGCCTGCATGATTGCAGATTTTGCACTCCATTCAAGCATCCTGTCAGTATGGCAATAAAACGCCCTTGCCGGGATTTGAACCCGGATCACAGGCTCCGCAAGCCCGTGTTCTATCCAAGTTATACTACAAGGGCACATAGCAACATCAGTGCAACATACAATTTATTAATGCTTACATGCCTATCAATTTATATCTTATGCAGCGTTGCAGCGGATTCATGCTGCAATGCCCAACCCATAACGGTGGAAATGCATGTACCACACTTATATAACGCTGCTGGTTCCGGCATTGCTGGCATTCATCATAACAGTGATAGCCACAAGGTTCATCATAGGATACATGCTAGAATCGGGCATAACTGGCATGGACCACAACAAGGGCAAGCGTGCAATAACGCTGCCCAGCAGCGGAGGCATAGCCACTGCTGTCGGTTTTACCATTG
>DAHXGO010000152.1:0-527 GCA_027332905.1 Microcaldota archaeon
CCCTGAACAGAATAGATTTTGCATATTTCCCGGAGCTCTCTTTATCTATGCTCCTTATACCCACGCTGTAAGTATGAATACCAAGCTCGGCTATCCTCGCCAGCACGCATGCGTGGCAGTATCTGGCCCCGTAGATCTCGTCCCTCGAATCTGAATGTGCATCGAAATGCAACACGCTGAAAGGCCTCTTGGACAATCTGGAAAGCGCGCGCACGCTGCCTATCGCTATGGTGTGCTCGCCGCCTAGCAGCAGAGGTATCTTTCCATCCTGTAGTATGGGTACAACCTCTTTCTCTATATTGCCTACCATCTTTTCGGGCGAGCTCAAATCAGGAGCCATGGGCTCGAGCGTATATATGCCCAAACGGCTTGCATCATCCTTGATCTCGTAATCGTAAAGTTCAAGGTTCCTGCTGGCATCTATTATTGCGGCGGGTCCATCTCTCGAGCCCGCCTTGTATGTAGATGTAGAGTCGTATGGTACGGGGAGCACTGCTACCTTCGCCTTCTCGTACGATTGACCTTCA
>DAHXGO010000153.1:0-522 GCA_027332905.1 Microcaldota archaeon
CGCCAGGACCTTTACTTCACAATAGCCAGCATACAGGATTTTCAGAGAATAGAGAATGGCATGATGTCTTTTGAATATGGCGAGAATCCGCTTATAGTTCCTCAGATATGCCTTAGATTCGGAGACATACAGAATGTCGGGGTTACTGGAAGACATTTCAGCAGCTTCATGATGGCAGGACAACATGCCTTCAACTGGCCAAAGGAAGGATACTGGAAAGACAGGACTATAGAGCTCAATTACGATTTCCTCACTAATGTATTGGGTGTAAAAAAGGAGGACATTGTATACAGCGAAGATGTATGGGCAATGGGCGACTTCTCGGAATTCGGGCCATGTCTGGAGAGCTTCTCAAACGGACTCGAGCTTGTGAACAGCGTATTTACCCAGTTTGAATACTTTAATGGAAAGATTATAGAGATGAAGAACCAGGTTGTAGACGTGGGGTGGGGATTCGAAAGGCTGCTCTGGTTCTACTGCGGAACGGACAATGCCTATGAAGCTGTCTTTAATTCGGGGCTT
>DAHXGO010000154.1:0-255 GCA_027332905.1 Microcaldota archaeon
GAACCAGTATCCCCTGGCAACAAGGTATTCCGGTTTGTGCGCAGTGTAGAGATACTGCGTGTCTGGCGAGGTATTGAGCAGGAATCTGGCAAACCCTGCTATAAGCGTTCCATTCTGCCCTGCAACGCTGTCCATCGCGCTGGTCCTGTTCGCCCAGCCCTCTACCACGCTTCCGTCAGGCCACAGTGCGAGCACGGTCGCATTCGCCGGCGTATTGTCCTTCATCCATGTCATCGCCTGAAGGAACTGCGGGTT
>DAHXGO010000154.1:265-518 GCA_027332905.1 Microcaldota archaeon
GACGTAACCTTTTTGTCATAGCCCTCTTCCTTCAGCCTGTTGTACAGCAGCATCGACACCGAATAAACCGCGTAGGCTGAGAAAATTGCGATAGGCAGAGAGAAGAGCGAGTTGTACCTTATGGCGTTTGCCTGCAGGTATCCAGTTACGATCAGGTAGCTGAGAAACACAAGGAAAACAGGGTTGATATTTATGTCAAACCTGCTGCGCTTCATGTATTCGAGATTGCCGAACCTGTTGGCGAAAAGCAAGT
>DAHXGO010000155.1:0-276 GCA_027332905.1 Microcaldota archaeon
GCGGCAACCCAGAATCCAAGCGGGCCCCCGTTCCAGAAGCATTTTCCACTCACGTCTGCATTGTTTGAGCTGTTGTACAGCGCGAAATTGCTGCAGGGGTAATAGATTCCGGTGGTGTTATTGCCTGTGCTTGCAGTATTGCCTGGTATTGTCGTAGTCGCAGTAGTCTTAGACGTGATGGTTGTGGTGGTAGTGGTAGGGGATGTTTTGAATCCTGTGGCTATGTACCAGATAATCAGTACGATTATGATTATTGCGATATATGCTACTATCCCT
>DAHXGO010000155.1:286-518 GCA_027332905.1 Microcaldota archaeon
TCCCTTTGTGCATGGACGGCACCGATCAGCCTTTAGATGTTGTTTACTCATCTATAAATAAGTTTTTGAACCGCTCGGACGTGAGTAATGCTTCAAGCAAGGTATTTATAGATTCACTATCAAAAACCTTTAGACGTTTATCATGGTGTAATTTTGGGAAGCATACCCCGAAAATGGAAGAAAAAAGGAAGAATGCGCTGGAAGTGGCTCAAAAAGAGAAGGAAGAGGCAGA
>DAHXGO010000156.1:0-518 GCA_027332905.1 Microcaldota archaeon
AATGCCCAGAAAAGATTCTGCCTTATCTTTCCCATCGTCTTCTTGCCCAGCTGTATGGCGATAAATGCATCGTAGATGTTGTTCTTTATCAGAACTATGCTGCCCGCCTGAAGTGCGATGTCTGTGCCTGCGCCGATCGCTATTCCGACATCGGCCTTTGTCAGTGCAGGTGCATCGTTTATGCCGTCTCCGACCATTGCGACAATCTTTCCCTCCTTCTGCAGCTGCGCTATCTTGTCCATCTTGTCCTTGGGCTTTGCCTGTGGGATCACGTTGCTTATACCTAGCTGCTTTGCTACGGCATTTGCCACCCTTTCGTTATCGCCAGTTATCAGCCATATCTCGTAGCCTGCGCTCTTGAACGCGTTTATCGCCTTCTTGCTGTCCTCCTTGAGGACGTCTGCCAGCGCTATCAGCCCTATAATCTTGTTCCCAATGCCTATAATGAGCGTGGTTTTGCCATCAGACTCCAGCCCCTGCAGCTGTCTCTCTATACTGCCAATCTGTTCATTATCGAA
>DAHXGO010000157.1:0-508 GCA_027332905.1 Microcaldota archaeon
GAATAGGTATCATTTGGGCTACCGCCCTCGGGCGGACATGACACGAGTTCAAATCTCGGCCTCCCTGAATTTCAGCTTTTCCGAAGACAAAATCATTTGTCGTCTATGCATAAGATTTGAACCTGAAGTGAGGAGGTCTTCAGGGCTGAAAGAAAAACGAACAAGCCCCTGCTAAAAACAGTTCTCCCTTAAGGGACTCGCTAAAAGCCGCGAGCCGACGAGCTGCAGGTCGGCGCGCGAGCGCTTAATCAGGCCGCCTACTTCCTGCCGACGGTTTTGAGATCCGCTAGAGAACCCAGTTCCAGTCTTGCCTCGTCAATCCGTGTTCGTAGTGACTTCTGCATTTGTAAGACTGTCGAAGGACTCACTCCCTGTTCAAGCCAGTCAACAATCAGGTTATCCTGTTCGCGCTCGAGTCTGGAAAGCCTTGTTTCGGAGTTCTTTCCTATCCTCCATCTCTCTACAAGTTTCAAGCCTATTTTCCGCCTTTATTCGCTTCTCCTTTCTT
>DAHXGO010000015.1:0-8615 GCA_027332905.1 Microcaldota archaeon
TGAAGCTGGATTATGACACTTTCTCAAGGGCGGTATACTCTGAGCAGAACGGCCTGGAATACTTCCTCGACCTGTCCAAGGGAGAGAGGAAGAGGAGCATAGACGAGATGCTTGGCCTTGACCATTTTGCTACAGTCGAAGAGAATGTTACATCCTTAATAAACAACGTAAAGGGGCTCCTTAAAGAGGATGACCGCATAATAGAAAATGCCGATGTCAAGGCGCTTAAGGAGCAGCTTGCATCACTTGCTGAAGAACTGAAAAAGCTTGATGCTGAAACCGCAGAAATTGATAAGGAGCATACAGCATTGGAGGCAAAAAAACGGGAGCATGCGGCAAAGTTATCCGAAATGAAAAAAGCATATGCGGAAAAGGTAGAACTTAAAGATCGCGCAACACAGGTAAAAAGCAGGATAACGACATTGGGCGAGGAATTTAAGCGCATTGAATCATTGGGCATAAACCCGAAGATAAGCGACGAAATAGCTGAATTGTCAAAAAAAGAATCGGCTCTCAATTCTGGCATAAATGAGCTTAGGCGTTCGCAGCAGAAACTCACAGCAAGCACTGCTGAATTGAAGGAACGGATAAAGATTAATGAAAAAAAAGAATCTGATTATAGAAATATGGAAAGGGAATTGAAAGAGCTTAATTCGCAGAATATCGAAAAGCGCGCAGATGAGAATACATTACAGGTGCAGAATGCCATGAGCGAGATGGCTAAGAACAGCACGAGATCTGATGAGATAAAGGAGTGGATCAGGGAGCTCCAGAAGCATATAAGCAAATGCCCAGTATGCGAACGCGAATTGGACGAAAGCCTAAGGGCCCAGCTCCTCAGAGGGAAGGAAGCCCTGCTCAAAGAAATAGATGAGCGCAATGTAAAGATTAAAACTGAAATAGAAATCAAAAGTTTGGAGATCAAGAAACTGAGCGCGCTTCATGACAAGCTTAAACTCCTCAGGAGCAAGATAGCCGAGCATAATGACTTAAGCATAGACTTAGAGAGGGACAAAAGGGCATTGGAAATCGCCAATGCAGAACTTTCGAACATTACAAAAAAGATAGATGAGGAGGACAAAGAGCATAAAACCCTGTCTAAAAAGCTCGAGCAGGAAAGGATGATGCTTGAAAAACTGGAACGCATGCAGAAAATTTCTCTTGAGATTAAGCAGGATAATGAAAAGCTTGAGAGGATAAACGAAATATTGAAGTCCATGAAGATAGACCAGAGCAGCATCGATGCGGTGCAGAAAGAGTTTACGGATATGAGCACGAGATTTAGCGCTTTGATATCAAAATCCGAAAGCAATGCAAAATTCAGGATCAACCTTTCCAAGCAGATTGATGAAAAGAAAAAGGGCCTGGCCTTAGTTGACGAGGTAGACGCGCGGATTAAATCAAGGGCAGCACTTATTGATAACCTTAGCAAATTCAAGACGGCACTTATAGACACGGAGGTTTTTCTTAGAACGCAGTTAGTATCTTCGATCAATGCACTCATGCAAAATCTTTGGCAGGGGCTTTATCCATATTCGGATTACCCTGCACTGATACTCAATGCGCACAAGGATGACTATGTTCTTGAGGCCAACCTGAACATAGATGGCAATGAAATTTGGGTACCTATAGATACCGTTGCAAGCGGGGGCGAAAGAAGCGTGGCGTGCCTTACCCTTAGGATAGCAATGGGTATGGTCATAGTTCCCAACCTAAGATGGCTGATACTTGACGAACCGACACATAACCTAGACAATGCAGGCATACAGAGGCTGATAGAGGTGTTCAGCAATACCCTGCCTGAAATAGTAGAGCAGATATTCATAATAACGCATGACGATGATTTAAAGCAGATAAATTCTGCTAGAGTATACACGCTTGAAAGGGACAAAGGAGCCAATGGGACAACCAATGCAATAGAAGCATAATTTTTATGCGACTTCATACGTTTCCAATTTTGCTTTAAATATGTTGTTTAAATTTAATTATAGCGTGATAGAATGGATAAAATAGAATTCAGGGATGGACGATTTGCGGTGCCTGATGCGCCATCGATACTTTATACTTTGGGTGACGGCATAGGCCCCGAAATTACGCGCGCATCTATCGGCGTAATAGATGCAGCTGTAGAGAAAGCATATGGCGGAAATAAAAAAATAGGATGGATAGAGGTATCTGCAGGAGAGGAGGCAGAGAAAAAAATGGGGAAGAGGCTGCCTGACGAGACATTGGAAAGCATAAAGGAGCACAGGCTTCTTTTCAAAGGGCCGTTGGAAACCCCGGTAGGCAAAGGCTTCAGGTCGCTTAATGTTGCCATAAGGCTGATGATGGATTTATATGCAAACATACGACCGGTGAAATATTTTAATGGGTTGGAAAGCCCGCTAAGGAATCCGGAAAATGTTGATTTGGTTGTTTTCAGGGAGAACACCGATGATCTTTATACAGGAATAGAATGGCAGGCGCAAAGCGAAGAAGCCGGAAGATTGAGGGCGTTCCTTAATGATTCTCTAGGTGTGAAGGTATCCGATGATTCAGGGATAGGCATAAAGCCAATCAGCAAGATGAAGACCCAGAGAATAACGCGCATGGCCATAAAATATGCGCTGCAGAACAAAAGAAGGTCTGTAACAATCATGCACAAGGGCAACATAATGAAGTATACAGAAGGGGCGTTTAGGGAATGGGCCTACGAAACCGCAATCGGCGAATTCAGGAATGACATAGTCACGGAAGAAGAATTATATTCCAAGTATAATGGAGCGATGCCAAGCGGAAAGCTGCTAATAAATGACAGGATAGCCGACAACATGTTCCAACAGGTGATAGTAAAGCCCGCCCTTTATGACGTCATACTTGCACCAAACCTGAATGGGGATTATATATCAGATGCAGCAGGAGCACTTATAGGCGATATTGGAGTGTTGGGCAGCGCCAACATCGGCGATACCGGAGGCATGTTTGAAGCTGTTCACGGCACTGCACCGAAATACGCTGGGAAAAACGTCGCAAACCCTACAGGCATGATAAAGGCAGGTACACTGATGCTGGAATTTATTGGGTGGGCAGAAGCAAGGGATCTCATAAACAATGCGCTGGACAAGGCAGTAAGCGCAAAGAAAGTAACGCAGGACATCGCAAGATTCATGAGTGTAGAACCTTTGGGAACTAAGGAATTTGCAGAGGCAGTAATAGCATTCATTAAGGAATAGCAGTATTTGATTTATGCCAACAGAGCCAGTTTAATTTGTTGGCTCTGGCTCATTTGGCCGCGTCCATCACATATTCGAGGAACTTTTCCTCGGGCTGGGCGCCCTCAAATGATATGTCATTGTTTATCACTATCTTTGGCACAGCCATGACCTTGAACTTTTCAGAGAGCTGCATGAACTCCGATGATTCTATCATGCTGCTTGTTATAAGTTTGTTCTCCATGGCGAACTGGTGGGCTATCCTGACCGCTTTCGGGCACCACGGGCACGTTGGAGTCACAAATACCTTTATGTCTACGGGCTTCTTCAGGTCTTTTAGCCGCTCCTTTGTCGCATTAGACAATCTAGTAATGCCTTTGGATGCATCCACTATATCTTCAAGGAGCGATGCAAATTCGTACCCTGCCGGAATACCGAAATAAAACGCGTTATATATCCTGCTGCCGCCTATCACCAATGCAGGCACCTTGTCTATGCCCAGAAATTTCGCCTCCTTTTGAGACTTGTTTATGTCGTATTCGACAAGTTTTATGCGATTGTCGGTGGATGCCAGCTCTTTGAGCAATTCGCGCGTCTCGGTGCAATACTCGCATGCTTCTTTTTTATCGTCATAAAAGAACATCAGATTGACGTCTCCCTTTAGGTCTTTCTGGAACATTTCTTTTATAGCTTTTATATCGTCGTTTTTAAGATATGCCACGTTAGCCACCAATAAGATTTGCTATATTTCATTTGTTTGCCCATATATTTAAACAAAGGGCGCCAAAAAATGCAGCGCGGTAAATTCATAACGTATCAATGCCCAAACCTTTACCTTCGTCCCTTTGGCGTGATTGGCTCATTATCTCGGGGCTTTTGACACCGGTGAATATTGCAATGACTTCTATCTTGCCGTTGTATGCAGGATCAATTCTTGCACCCCATAGCACATTTGCAGTAGGGGCTGCCATCTCGGTAAGCTTCCTGCCGACTTCATTGGCTTCGCCAAGGGTCATATCCTCCCCCCCAGTTATGTGCAGCAGCACACCTGTGGCGCCTTCATAGTCCACATCAAGCAGTTTGTTCCTTAACGTATCCTCTACTGCGTCATCGACCTTGTTTGCGCCCTTGCCTTCTCCTATGCTTATCATTGCAATGCCGCCGCTGTTCATTATGCTTTTAACATCTGCAAAGTCCAGGTTTATGAAGCTGGGCACGTTGACGGTTTCAGTTATGCCCCTTACGGCCCTCGAAGTGACCTCATCAGCCACCTTAAATGCCTGTTCGATTGCAAGGTTAGGATATAACTCCACAAGCCTCTGGTTATCTATTATCACAAGCGTATCCGTGTTCTTCCTCAGCTCCTCTACGCCTTTCTTTGCAGTCTCCAGGCGCACCCTTTCCAGCCTGAACGGAAATGTGACTATGCCTATCACTATAGCGCCGTTTCTCTTTGCTATTTCTGCTGCAACTGGTGCAGCGCCAGTGCCGGTGCCTCCCCCCATTCCTGCAGTCACGAATACAAGATTATAATCCTGCAGTGCGCTTTCGAGGTCGCTCCTCGAGTATCCTGCAGCTTTTGCACCCATTTCTGGAAAGCCCCCTGCACCCATGCCTCTTGTCAGCGGCCCTCCGATAAGTATCCTCTTTATCGATGAATCAAGGCTGTTTATATGCTTGGCGTCGGTGTTGATTGCGATAAGCGACGCGCCTTTTATTCCTGATTTGCTCAGCCTTTGAACTGTGTTGCTCCCCCCTCCCCCTAATCCACATACTGCTATTTTTGCCCTGAAAACGTCGTTCTCAAAATCATCATTTGTCAAAGCGTTATCAACCAAATCCATAATACCACAAAATAACTTGCAAGACAAAATATAAATAGGCTTAGTGGCATGCAATTAAGCGTGTATCGCATGCGTGCGCACCAATAATGCCATAGCATGCGAATTTCAGGCAAAGATGCAACTCTTTTTATAGTTTTCGCATATAAATTAATTACTACTTTAAAGCGTAAATTGTATACTTAGTGATTATTATGGCAAGAATAAGGCCAGCAAGAACTTTTAGGAATATAAGCTCACAGGCATGGGCTAGGTACTCCCAGAAGAAGCCAAGGAAAAATTATGTTAGAGCGCTGCCGCATACGAGCCTCCTTGTATTCAAGATGGGTACTGAAAACAAGAACTATGACCTTCAGCTTAAGCTTGATGTTCAGGAGCCGATACAGCTTAGGTCCAATTCTCTTGAAGCCGCCAGGCAGATTGCCAACAGGTACCTTGAAAACAACATACCTGGAAATTTTCTGCTCAGGGTGTTGGTTTACCCCCACATAGTAATAAGGGAGCATAAGATGGCATCAGGTGCAGGAGCAGACAGGATATCACAAGGTATGAACAATGCTTTCGGCAAGCCCACTGGCATTGCTGCACGTTTAAGAAAGGGCCAGTCTGTATTTATGATAGCAACCACAAAACAGAACATGCCGCATGCAAAAGAGGCGTTTAGGAGGGCTGCTTCTAAGCTTTCAGGCCATTACAAGACAAGCAGTGCATGACCTAATGCACATTTTCCCTATTTCTCTTCTTTTTGCATTGGCTAAATTCTAAATATTATAATGTATATCTTTTAATGTTGTGGGCGTAATGAGAATATTACTGCAGTTTCCGGAAGGGCTCAAGCAAAAAGCGCTGGAGCATGCGAAGGCGCTCGAACGCGAAGGCAATGAGGTCTTTATCTCAGCATCGCCAACGTTCGGGGCATGCGATCTTGCAATAGACGAGGCTAAAAACCTGAAAGCAGATAAGCTCATACATTTTGGGCATGCAGAATTCCACCATGTGGACTTCGATGTTGAATATATAGAATATGCAATCGATGCGCCGCTTGCATTGCTTGAGCCATCATTGCAGTATATATCTGATTATAAAAAGGTTGGGCTGGTCACTACGATACAGCATGTGCACCAATTGGATGGCATCAAGCAGTTTTACGAGAAAAATGGGAAGGATGTCTTTATAGGCAAACCTTACGGATTTGCCAAGGCGCGAGGGCAGATACTGGGATGTGATATCGGCAGCGCAGCATCCATAAACAAGGATGTCGATGTGCTCATATATTTCGGCGGAGGGATATTCCATCCGCTGGGCGCTTTGCTTTCCACTACAAAACCGTTTCTTGCCATAGAGCCGTTCGAAAACAAGATTGAATTCATCGATAGAATGCGCGAAACATACAGGAAGAAGCGCAACGGAAAGATACTCGCTTCACTAGATGCAAAGAACTTCGGCATATTGCTAAGCACAAAGAACGGCCAGCATAACATGCAGCTGGCAAAGATCCTTAAGGACAGAATAGAAGCCCAAGGATTCAACGCCGAGATCCTTGTATCAAATACATTCGATTTCGAATCGATAAACAACATGATGGAATTTGATGCTTTCGTAAATACCGCATGCCCTAGGATATCGATTGACGACAACGATAGGCTAAGAAAACCACTGCTGAGCACGAACGAGATCATGGATGTGCTTAGGATGAAAAGCGAATTGCAGGAACTTAAGAAATGAATTTGTTGTTATCGCATTCTGTGTTAGAAAAGAAAAAAGAAAATAGAAAGATGTAGGGAAAATGCCCTACACCGGATTTATCCTAAGATTAGGATACTGTTGCCTTTGCCACTTGCAGAACTACTGATGGAGTACCTCCACTCGTTGTTGCGTATTCTGCCCATATTGTTCCGCTTGATGCTCCGATAGGTACAGGCAGTGTTGCAGTTGTAGTTGAGCCTGTGTTCAATACACTGGCCACATCTATCCAGTTTCCGCCAGTTGTTCCTGAAGATGAACCCAACGCAGCAGCAACAGGGGTAGTTGTAGATGACGATGAAGGCACGTACACATATCCAACATCATACCACGTAGCTCCAGTTCCCTGGCCTACACTGGCTATGAAGTTACCTCCAGCAGACAGTGTTCCTGTAAACACGGGTGCTGTGCACACATACCCAGGAAATGACCTGCATGTAGTTCCAACAGGGCTCTTGAATATGCCCAGTGTAAACATTGCCGCCAGAACGATTGCTATTATCAATATAGCCCATCCGTATGTCATTAAATATTCCATAGCGCTTTGCGCTCGAAACTTATTTGTTCCCATAGATTATTCACCTATCAAAATATGCATTATTAATGTATTTAAATCTTTCTTCATTAGCAAATTTAGGCGTCCCATTATTTTATACTGGTGATTTTGCATTTTAACTGTTTCTTATTCAGCGCCTTCGGCATCATTTTGCATTTTATCCAAATATTGCTTCAGCGCTTTTATCGTGCCTGAACTTCTGAGCGTGTAAAACGCGGCATCGTTGCCTTCAAGCTTCTTTATGAGTGCAAGCGCCCTTATCAAATTTTCGTATTCGTTAAGGCTTGAACGGATGATAAAAAAATTGCCGCTTGGGAATTCCATTATGCGGAAACTCCCCTTGAAATAATGCAGCTGGCCGAAACATGACATTATCTCCCTATGCAGGGCTTTTGAGAATGCAGTCTTGTCCTGCGGCATCTCGTTGTTGTATTCAACAAGTAGATATCTGTGCTTTTCCCGTATCATATGTCAAACACCAATTTTGTTGTTTTGCCTATCCCGTCGCGCGCCTCTTTCTCTGATGCGCCGAGCATCTTCGCGAGTTCGACGAGCTGCATGTATGAGCACATGCCTATTTTTGAGCTTGCCATGCTTATGAATGATATCTTGGCGCCCTTTTTCGTAGCATATGTTAGAAGTTTGCTTGCCTTGAATAGATTTCTGGAGCGCTCAAACCCATATGAAGAGATTATGCTGTTGAAAGGAATCAGCAATATGCATTCGTTTTCTATCGCTATCTCAAGAAGCTTCTTCTCTATTTTAAAATCCTTCAGCATTATGGCATTTGCCCCAGATCTTACCATGTGTATCATATTCGACGCATTGCTCCCATAGGCTATGCATCCGTCGCAATCTCCTGCTTTTTTATCTGCATCATGCATCCCTATGTCCTTGCCTGCAGAGAATACCTTGGAAAATCCCAGGCGCATCTGGAAATCCTTGGAGAAATCGCAGCCTTCAGATACAATATCATAGTATGCCAAAAGAACACCTATACAGATGCGGGCTCTATGCCGTTGGCTTTCGCAATGCCGAATATATCGCGCTCTAGGACATCGCGCGTCTTCTTGACAGGATAAAGCAATTTTATAAGTTTAGTATGGCCGCGCACGCCTTTGCTTGAATCGAATGACACTATAAGCCCTTGCATCTCCAGCTCTGATATATAGTTCCTGTACCACCTCTCGCTTTTGGCCTGCTTATGCAAACCTTCAGATATGGATTTGTACCTGCTGTATATCTCGCCGCTGAATATGTATGTATCCATCCCGTCTATGAGCT
>DAHXGO010000015.1:8625-11610 GCA_027332905.1 Microcaldota archaeon
GAGCTTCTTGTAAGAGCCTCCGCTTCCGGTAAGCAGCACTATCGAATACAGAACAAGTTTCTGGTGCTCCGGCAGAGTTGATATCAAATCGTAGACTATCTCGCTCTCAGCCGCCTTTATTGCTTCTTCAGCCTCCTTCATCGTTATCGCTTTTTGGCTGCGCTCTTCGGCTATCTCGCCTGCCTTTGACATTACCTTCAACGAAAACCGGGCATCGCCGCCTTCCTTTGATGCGCTGGCAGCTATGAAATGCAGTATCTCGTCGTCCATGGTGCCTTTCTTGAATCCGGCCTCGGCCCTGTCTTTTATTATAGCGAATATCTCGTTGGAATAGTATGGCGGGAATATGAGTTCGCTTTCATAAAGCGTAGAAAGGCTCCTAGGGTCAAGGTCTTCCTTGAATGATACCTTGTTTGATATGCCTATGAGCGTGACGCCCCCTGCGCGTATGTCGCTGTTTATCCTTGTCAGCGTATATATCAGGTCGTCAAGGTCCCTCACCACATCAACCTCATCAAGCGTGATTACGAGTATCTTGCTGTCCTCCTCTATCCAATTTATCAGTTTCTCGTAAAGCTCAACTGCGCCATACCCTCTCTTAGCATATGTCGGGATATGATCGCTTATTACCTTGTTCAGTATCCTGTACCTAGAATTGTATATCCTGCAATTTACGTATGATATCTTCGCCTTGGTATTTGGTATGGCGTTGACCTCGTTTATTACGTACTTTGCACAGCTGGTCTTCCCCGTACCTGTCTTGCCATAGATGAAAAGGTTCCTGCCCCGTTCGCCTTTCAGCGAAGGAGCCAATGCTCTTTCTATATTGTTTATCTCCTTCTCCCTGAAAACTAGCTTCTGCGGAGTATAATGCGGAGACAAAACCTCCCTATTAGCGAATATCTTTGATTCTACCAAAAGATCGTTCAATGTCTGCATATATACCCCCAATCAATCTTGCAAGCAAAGCGCCCAAATAAACACATCAATATGTAGATTAGATTTATTAATGATTATGCTGATCACTCGACAAGCTTCATGTCCTTGAGCTTGCTTATGTCTAAAAGGCTGTATCTCCAGATTATATCGCCTCTTTCGTCTGCCTGAACCACCCACGGCTTCACAAGCACCACGTCGTTAACCTTTATCCAGAATCTCCTTCTGAACCTTCCGGGTATTATGCAAAGCCTGTCCTTTCCATCGTGGCAGTGCACCAGAAATTTTGTAGCGCCTTCTATCCTTATAACTCTGCCTACGAACTCGCCGTTCTGCGGAGTTTTCAACCGGTATGCTACTGGCGCTCCCCTTCTGCTGTCGAAAGCTGGTTTTCTGTTAGCCATATAAACACATCAATAATTCTTTATGCCGTACCTTGCACCGCATGCTTCGCACACCATGAAAAACATGCCGCGTCCGGCACCCTCCAAATGAGTATCGGGCTTGCCGCACTCCCTGCATATGACATATACGTCGAAGTACCTATGCATCCTTTTTTCTATATCGTCATTGGAAAACTTGCCGTTGAGGACCAGCCTCTGGTCTTCTATGCCTACGGGAACCCCGAATTCCTTGCTCAGGTACTTTGCTATGTCGCTGGGCGATCTTCTTGCTTTGTCTGCAATCTGTGACAGATTCCTTATGATTGTCTTGTTGCCCTGCACTATCGAATCCACTTTAGGTATCTCAAAATCAGACTTCTCGCTGCTTAGGCTTGGGGCCTGTTCGAATGCCCGGTCTAAAAGCTTTACATATTCGTCTTCGTTCAGCGTAACACCTTATTGGTTAGGAATTGTTAATATAAAGTTAATGCATCACTGTTATTTATATTTTTGTTTCTGCGGACGCAATGGATTCTGATGCATGGGCTAATTGATGGGCTGGAAAACCCATAAGGTTTGCAAGATGTAGGATGCCGCCGGAAATAATAAAGCATTATAATGCTTTTCTGCTTATAATTAATCGGCAGATAGGCAGGAAGCTAAGGGTTTCCTATCCACAAATCCCTTTAGGTGGGCCAATGCTGGCAGCGTATTGATGCATAAGGCGCGGCCTGCATGAAAGCGTTGAAGTTCTGCCCTAGATGATAGTTTGGTATGTGAACCAGGCCAGGCCGGAAGGAGCAACCTTAAGCATATAACATTTCTCGATAAGAGGGTGTGTGCAATTAGACTATGCTTTTAGGATACGGGATTGAGCGGACATGCAGAAAACCGTTCTGGTTGCATTGATGCAATGCCAGCTTCTGCCTTTCCGAATGGCTCAAAAACCATAAAAACGTTCTTGGGCAAATAGTTATGCTTTACATGCCGGGGTCGCCTAGTGGTATCCTGAATCCAAAAAACTGGACACTAGAGGGCGGCAGCCTGCTAAGCTGTTTGGCCGATAAGGCCTTCGCGAGTTCGATTCTCGCCCCCGGCGATTAATGTTCGTACATGCATTGCAGAAGATGCCTCGGAAATGAGTTTTGATATGCTATGCTGCAATGAAATGCAAAAATTTATGCAGTTCCGCAAAAATTCTGCCAATGTTTAAATATTATTATGAATAGATAGTTTGTGTGGTATTATGGAGGCAAATCAAAAAGAGACAATTGGGGAGGGCGAAAAGTCTTTCTGCCCAAACTGCGGACGAGAGGAAGGCGCATCCGAGAAAGAATGTTCGTGCAAGTCCGAAGATTCAGGATGCGGTTGCGGAGGCAGATGCGGTTGCAGAGGTAAATAATATATTTATAATAAAAAGAAAGTTCTAATACATATTAATACGATAAAACAATTAACATATTCAAAAGCAATATACTTATATTAAATATACAATATAAGACTATGCCAAAAGAACTGCCAGCCGCAGTAATAAAAACGCTGGACAGGCTCAGGCTCGAATACGGAGGCAACCTGGGCGTAAGTATAATCGCGGGCAACTTCTGCGTTTACGATCACGGAAGCACATTCGATAAAGAGATCGGAAGGAGGGTAAGGTTCGGCAGGT